>CAZZKZ010000133.1:0-3517 GCA_964654915.1 Hadarchaeota archaeon (SeqCode) | reverse complement strand
TCGTGGGGTAGCTTGGTCTATCCTGCCGGCTTCGGGAGCCGGAGACCCGAGTTCAAATCTCGGCGACCCCACCACTCGATGACTACGCTCTTTTTGTTCTTGACCTGCTCCGCCTGCGGGTCCTTCCGCGCCGGACCCTCCGCGGTCTCCTCTTCTCGGGGATGATGACCTCGACGGACAGGAAGAGACCCCAGCAGAGGAGGGCCAGAGCCAGAAAAACGTAGCCCTTCCACCCATCCTGATGCCCGGTTGTCCCCCAGCTTCCAACGCAGATGAGCCGGCCGTCGGATGTCGTGGCGAAGACCTTGCCGTGGGCCAGCACCGGGGAGGACGTGAGAACGCCGGTCCGGACCTCCCAGACCATGTTCCCGATGTTGTCCAGGCAGACCATCCTCCCGTCGGCCGTCCCGGCAACGACCCCCTGTCCGTCCGAGGACAGAACCAGGGGGCGCGACCCGACATTCACCGACCAGACCGTCCTCGAATCCTCCCTCCCTATCAGAAGTATGCTCTCGGAGACCCCGATGTATATTCCGTCCCCCTGAAGCGAGAGGGAGGTCACGGTCGAGCCGAAGTCCCTCTTCCAGAGGATGCCGCCGGATGAGAGGGAAAAAGCATACAGCGTGCCGCCCGAGGCCGCATAGGCGGTGTCACCCTCGGCGGCGAGATCGGGTGAAACCGGCTGGAGCATGTCCAGGGATATCCTTCTCTCAACCTCCCCGCTCGACGGGTCGAGGACGTATATGTTTCCCTCCCACGTGCCGACCAGAAGTCCGGCACCCAGAGCCGGACCGGCCGAGATCCGCTCCCCGAGGTTTCTCTCCCACAGCCGGTTGCCGCTGTCGCCTAGCGAAATCACCCGACCGTCTCGCAGGGCGAGAAACATCGACCCATTTTTCGCCAGGGGCGGGCCAGCCAAGCGGGATCCGAGATTTACGCTCCAGAGGACCCGGCCGCTCAAGGCCTCGAAGCATATGAGATTCTCCGAGAATGCGGCAACAACCCTCCCGTTGAAGGCCGACAGGAACGACGCCGTTCCCCCTGCGTGCGCCTCCCACCTCTTCTCCCCGTTGTAGGCGTAGAGCGAGATCATCCGCCCGTCCTCCGTGCCGACGAAGACCAGCGTCTGGTGGACGAGCGGCGGGGACAGGCCGGACCCGGACGAGAAGCTCCACGCTATCCCGGGTGAGCCGGCCGCCGTGAGCGCGAGCAGGGTCAGGGTCAGAAGCCTGCAGTTCATCCTTTCCCTTCCAAAACCAGCACCGGGGCCGATAAAAGGCTGCCGCGGGGGGAAAGTCTTTTGGAAGCTGGGGCTGAAGTCTGAGCGGGTATGGGTCGGGTGGCCGGGATGTCCGGAATTCTGGATAACCCCCTGCTGCGCAGGGAGCTGATCGAGGAGAGGGAGTATCAGGTCAGGATAGCGGAGGAGGCAACGAAGAGAAACGTTCTCGTGATTCTCCCGACCGCCCTGGGCAAAACAGTCATCGCCATCCTCGCGGCCGCACACTTCCTCTACAGCTTCCGGGACAGGAAGGTCCTCGTCATGGCCCCGACGAGGCCGCTCGTCTTCCAGCACTGGGAGAGCTTCCTGAAGTTTCTCAGGATAGACCAGGAGAGCGTGGAGGTCCTCACGGGGAAGACCAACCCCGCCTACAGGATGGAGGCCTGGCAGAGGGACAGCAGGCTCTACCTCGCGACCCCGCAGGTGGTCGCGAACGACCTCGAGAGGGGCCTCAGCCTGGAGAAATTCTCCCTGCTCGTCTTTGACGAGTGCCACAGGGCGAGGAAGAATTACGCCTACACCAAGGTGGCGAGGGCCTATGTGAGCCAGTGCCCTCACCCGATAATCCTGGCGATGACGGCCAGCCCGGGCGCCGAAAGGGAGAAGATAGAGGAGATCTGCAGGAGTCTCTTCATCGAGCACATAGAGATAAGGACGGAGGATGACCCGGACGTTCTGCCGTACATCAGCAGGGTCAAGATGGAGTATCTTCCGGTGGCCCTGCCCACCGAGTACGAGGACATAAAGAAGGCGCTGAGGGAGATGCTGGACGAGCGGCTGAGGGCCCTCGTCGAGATGGGCATCGTGAAGAAGCCCCCGAAGTACGTCTTCAGGAGCGACCTGCTGGAGGCCGGGGAGAAGATAAGGGGGGCGATCCTGTCCGGAGGGGGCGGCGCGCTCTACCATGCGGCCGTTCTCCAGTCAACGGCCCTCTCCCTCTACCACGCGCTCGAGCTTCTGGAGAGCCAGGGGCTGTATACGCTCGGGAGGTTCGTGGATAGGCTGACCAAGAGCAGGAAGAGGGGGCACAGGCAGATAGTCGCGGAGCTGAGGCAACGGGGGGTCCTCGACAAGCTGATGCGGCTGGACGTCGATCACCCGAAGCTGGATGCGGTTGAGAGGGTTGTCGCCGAGCAGCTTAGGATGAACCCGGCCTCGAGGATAATCGTCTTCACGCAGTACAGGGACACCGTGAGCAAGATCGTCGAGAGGCTCAGGTCGCTCGGGATAGACTCGGAGAGGTTCATCGGGCAGGCGAAGAGGGAGGGCGGAGGAATGAGCCAGGAGGAGCAGAAGAGGGTTCTGCAGGACTTCCGGGAGGGGAGGACGAGGGTCCTCGTTGCAACGAGCATAGGGGAGGAGGGGCTGGACATCCCCAGCGTCGAGCTGGTCGTCTTCTACGAGCCGGTTCCGAGCGAGATAAGGTTCATCCAGAGGAAGGGCAGAACCGGGCGGAGGAGGTTCGGCCGGGTCGTCATCCTCGTGGCCGAGAAGTCGGTTGACACGGCTTACTTCTGGAGCACAAGGAGGAAGGTCGACAGGATGAAGAAGATTGTCGGGCAGCTCAACAGGCAGCTCCAGCCAATCCTCAGGAAGGGGCCCCAGCCGGAGCCCGCACCCATGGAGGTCCGCGAGGTTTTGGAGGTCCCGGAGCCCGCGGAGGATGCGGAGAGGGAGAGGGTGAGAAAGTTCGAGAGGGAGGTGAGTCAGGTCTCCAAGCGGATCCTGATCGGGGTCCTGCGGCGCGGGGCGGATGGGATGCCGGTGGAAGAGCTCGTCCACGAGCTGGCGGAGGAGGGATTCTCAAAGCAGGCGATAATCGAGGGAGCGGGCAGGCTGGAGGGGGCCGGGCTGATCAGAAGGAGCGGCGATGTTCTGCTTCCGGTGAAGGGGGAGAGCGGCGGGAGGAGGCACGTCTTTGAGGTCGAGAAGGTCCTGCCGGGGAGGGCCATCCTGATAGTGGACGGGAAGTGGAGGTCCATCCTGACCCCGGAGTGCTTCAACGGGCCCAGGGAGCTGATAAGGAAGGGGAGGAGGTTTGCGGCGGTGGCGGACCTCTACCACGAGGACGGGAAGCTGCACGCGAGAATTCACTCGGTCGAGCAGGTAATGGGGTGAACACGCGTTCTTCCTGTCGGTTATAAAGGGCCCCGCGGGATGATTGCAGGCCGCTGCGCCCCGAGCAAGGCTGCGGGGGCCCGACGGCGGTGAATTGCTCCTTTGCAGCGGTCAACT
>CAZZKZ010000132.1:0-1952 GCA_964654915.1 Hadarchaeota archaeon (SeqCode) | reverse complement strand
GGGAACAGGACCGCCCCTACCCCACGCATTTAAGAAAAAAGAAAAAAAGGAAAAACTCACTAGGCCTTGGCCATCTTGTAGATGGCCTTCAGCGCGATGACGGCAACCCCAGCCCCGAGCAGGACACTGATGTTCGCCGCGAGCTTCACCAGTCTGTCGTCCAGGGCCACCCCTGTCGCGGTGATCAGCGAATACATGGCGAAGGCCGACAGTATGAAGGCGACGGAGCTCAGTATGAAGGCGTTCACCTCCTCGGCCGTGATGTTCACCAGGGCCACGATGATTCCCAAGACGGCCAGCACGGCGTACAGCATTCCTGAGGCATCCACGGTGAAAGCCGCCACCAGCGAAATCAGCAGTCCAATGTAAAAGGCTGCAGGTCCCAACATCTCTTTCGCAGCCATATCATTCCTCCATTCCCTTATCGACCCCCGTCCTTATAAATGGGCACCTCAGACCTCAACCGGAACCCCCCTCTCCACCTGGACGAAGTTCTCCAGCCCGGCGAACTTCCTGAAGAGGTCCGGCCTCTCCGAGTGAACGATCATCACCCTTTTCGGCCTGAGCCTCTCGATCATCTCCCTCAGGTCAAATGGACTGGCGTGCCCGGAGGCGTGGACGTGGAGGAGGGGCAGCCCCAGATGCTCGAGCCAGTTTTCCAGCTTCCTGAACTCTATCTCTCCCTCCTCATCCCACGGCTCGCTCTCCGAATATATGAGAACGGAGCCCGGCTCCGGCCTTATCGCCATCAGCTCCAGCATGTCGTAGTAGGTCGAAAACAGGAGGATGTCCCTCTGGTGCTCCGAGACCCACGAGCTGTCGACCGTCGGGAAGCTTCTGGTGAGCTTTTCCTCCCACCTGTAGGTGCTCTTCTTCTCCCGCCTGTAGATGAGGATGTCCGGGTCCCCCAGCTTCACCGGGAAGTCGATGGTCCCTCCCTCTATCTCCGGCCTAAGGAGCTCCATCAGGGCGGCCTGCCTCATCGAGATGACGAGCCTTCTCCCGGCCCTGGTCGCCGCCGTCAGAAATGTCCTCATCCTGTCCACGTCCAGGACGGAGAAGCTCGCTGCCACAAGCCCCCTCGCCTTCTGCATGACCGCCTCAACCTTCCTCAGGACCTCCCCCTCGTCGGACGGCCTGAAGCCCGGTATGTTGGTTCCCTCCGTGATCAGGAGATCGGGCTCCCCGGCCTCCCTCAGGAAGTCCTCCGAGAGGTTCCTCTTGTACCCGTGGAACCTTATATCTCCGGTGTAGACGACCCTTCCCTCCCGCCCCTCCACGACGAAGCCGTAGGCCGCGGGAACGGAGTGGTCCACGTGAACGGGTCTGACGGTGAACTCCCCGGCCTGAATCCTCTTTCCCGTCCTGAAGGTCTGGAGGCCCGCAAAGGTCCTCCTGGATATTATGCAGCCGTGGAAGTGGGGGCAGAGGTCGCTGAACTCGGCCAGCTTGTAGTCAACGGATCTCGGGCTGGTCACCTCCCTCGCCGTGATTATCCTCCAGGTGCACTCCCCGACGTAGAGCGGGACGTCATCCCTGACGTACCTCACGTAGTCCATGTGGTCGAGATGGGCGTGCGAGATGAAAACCCCCGAGACCGGCGGCTCCCCGGCATCCCCGCGGTAGAGACCGTCTATCCTCGGGAGGAGATCGAGAGCCCGGAGCTGCTCGATGGTCCTCGGAGCCAGGTACGGCTCGTGGAAGAACTCCGACTCCCTCGCAAAGCTCCTGCCGAAGTCGAGGAGAACCCTGCTTTCGCGCCCCTCGAGGAGGATCTGATTTCCCCCGACCTCCCCGGCCCCGCCGAAAACGGTTACCCTCACAAAGACTCCTCCGCGCCCGCCGATTTAAGATTTCCAGACGGCGGGCTCAGAGGGCCGCGAGGACAATACCGGCGAAGATTAGGGACGCCCCGGCCGTGCTCCTGGCCTCCACCCTCTCCCCGAGCAGGG
>CAZZKZ010000131.1:0-11330 GCA_964654915.1 Hadarchaeota archaeon (SeqCode) | reverse complement strand
TAGGATAACTAGGAGTTTTTTCATCTTAAGAACTAGCTCCGGCGTGGATATAAGAATAGCGGGGTTAGTAGTGGAAGGGATAGCGATGACCGTGATAGAGGAAGAAAAGATAACATCGGCCATAGTCGAGAGATTCGCTTCTGATTTCAGAGAGCTTCTGGACCTCGATGTGGCGGTGGTCGGAGCCGGGCCCTCCGGGCTCACAGCCGCCAGATATCTGGCAAAGTCCGGGGTGAAGGTGGCGGTCTTCGAGAGGAACCTGCACGTCGGGGGCGGGATGTGGGGCGGCGGGATCCTCTTCCCGAGGATCGTCGTACAGGAAAAAGCGAAGAGCATCCTCGAGGAGGCAGGGTTGAGGCTGAGGGAGGCCGGGGAGGGTCTCTACACGGCTGACTCCGTCGAGGCGGTCTGCAAGCTCGCGGCCTCGGCCCTAAATGCCGGGGCAAGGATAATGGTCGGGATGGTCGCGGAGGATGTCGTCGTGAGGGAGGACGGAAGGGTCTGCGGTGTCGTCCTCAACTGGAAGGCCGTTCAGGTCTCCGGGATGCATGTCGATCCCGTGGCCGTGAGATCGAGAATAGTCATCGACGCCACCGGGCACGAGGCATCGGTCGCCTGCGGGCTCCAGAAAAAGTTGCCTTGGGCCAAGTTCCCGACCAGAACCGGAAAGGTCGTCGGAGAGGGACCGATGTGGGCCGAGAAGGGGGAGGAGGAAATTCTCGAGAACACGAGGGAGATATGGCCGGGGCTGGTGGTGGCCGGAATGGCGGCCAACGCGGTCTTCGGGTCACCTAGGATGGGCGCGATATTCGGCGGAATGCTCCTTTCAGGCAGAAAGGCCGCGGAGATTTCGCTCAGACTTCTGGGAAAAATCTGAGGGTTCACCCCAGAAACGCTACAGGAGCGTGTACTGGAGGAAGTACGGTGCAAAGAGCAGGGCAACCGTGTTCATCGTTTTTATGAGCGCGGTCAGCGAGGGTCCGGCGGCATCCTTGAGGGGATCACCGACGGTGTCTCCGATAACGGCTGCCTTGTGTGCGGGCGTGCCGGCTCCTCCCAGATTTCCGGCCTCTATGTACTTTTTGGCGTTGTCCCAGGCGTTGCCTGTTGTGGCCATGAAGATCGCAAGAAGCAGGCCGCTCACGACGGCGCCGGCGAGAAGACCGCCGAGCGCTTCGACCCCGAGGATGAAGCCGACCGCGATGGGTGAAATAACCGCCAAGGAGACCGGTTTCGCCATCTCCGCAAGAGCTGTGCGGGTGCATATGTCAACGCACCTTGCGCAATCGGGTTTTGCCTTTCCGGTCATCAAGCCCCTGATTTCTCTGAACTGCCTCCGCACCTCCTCCACCACCCCGAATGCACCCTTCCCCACGGATTTCAGGATCCAGCCACAGAGGACGAACGGAATCGTGCCCCCGATGAAAAGTCCCACGATAACCCTCGGCTGCGTGAGGTTGATGACACTGATGCCGACGTATGCGAAGAAGGCGGTGAACAGGGCGAGCTCGGCGAGGGAGGCATCGCTTATGGCAAACGCCTTGCTTATGGCCTTCGTCGTGTTTCCCGCCGAATCCAGCCTGTCTATCCTCTCCTCAACTTCGGGTCCAAGTCCGCTCATCTGCGCGATGCCTTTGGCGTTGTCGGCGATCGGTCCAAAGGAGTCGGCGGCCACGATCATCCCCGTCATGGCATGCATGCCCACGACAGCCAAGGACACGCCGTACACTCCGATGAGAAGCCAAGCGCTCAGGGTGACTGTGGAGATCACTAGGATTACCGGGGCTGCGCTGGCCAGACCTATGCCAAGACCTGTTATTATGCTGGTCGCCGGCCCGGTTTGAGCCGCCTCCGCTATCGTCTGAACCGGTCGCCTGTGGTAGGAGGTGTAGTACTGCGTGACGATCCCGATCACGAGGGCCAGCACGATTCCTAGGATCGTCACCGTAAACGAGTTCATATCCATGAAACTGCGCGCTAGGAAAAAGAAGGCGGTGGCTGCGAGAACGGCGGTGACCAGTAGCCCCCTGTTGAGAGCCCTGTACGGATCTCCACCCGCTCTAACGATGAAAGTCCCAAAAATCGTGGCAAGAATTCCGGCCGAGCACATGAGCAGCGGGAACACGGCACCGGTTTCTCCGTATCCTGCCCGGGTGCCGACGATCATGGCTGCAATGAGCGCCGCCACGTAGGTCTGAAACAAGTCTGCGCCCATCCCGACCACATCCCCAACGTTGTCGCCCACATTGTCGGCTATCACGGCAGGATTTCTCGGGTCGTCCTCGGGGATGCCGGCTTCAACCTTGCCCACCAAATCGGCGCCAACGTCCGCGGACTTCGTGAAGATGCCTCCGCCCACCCGCGCGAAGAGGGCGGTCAGGCTTGACCCCGTGCCGAAAGCAACGATTTCAACGGGATCCTGCTTGATGCCGTAGACAATGCTCACGCCCAGAAGAGCCAGACCGACCACGGACAGACCCATGACCGCCCCTCCGCTGAACGCCACATCTAGGGACTGGCTCAGACCAGATCTGGCAGCGTTTGCGGCCTTGACGTTGGCTCTCACGGCGATGCTCATTCCGATATATGCCGCGAGGGCCGTGGCTGAAGCCCCGAGGGCGAAGGCAAAGGCGGCCCACGGCTCCAGCGCAATGGCGAAGACTGCCGTCAGGATGACAACAAAAATCGCGATTGTCCTGTACATCCTTTTCAGAAACGCGTTCGCACCCAGCCGGATGGCTTCGGAAACCTCCTTCATTTTGCCCGTTCCGGCTTCCTGCTTCTGGACCCTCCAGGCCAAGTAGCCAGCAAACGCCAGCGCACAGAGACCCGATAAAACTGGAAAAAGCAACAAACTCATAGCGCATCACTCTTCAGTGTCCGGTGGTTTTTTCCGGTCACGGGCATCGACTAAAAATACTGCATCTGGTTAAAAAATGTATGCTGAGCGATCGAGTCCGCGGTACCGTTTTTTCAGTCATCTCGTGCTGTGGTGCTGGGCGTGGGAAGATCCCGCCGCTGCCTTGAGGTCTATCACAACGAAATAGAGGTTGCCCTCCACCCTAAACCTCATGGGATAGCCGCACTTTCTGAAGATATGCATCATCCTCGTGTTCTCAATTGAAACCCAAGCTACGAGTTCCTCTATTCCCTTTCCCTTCGCGATCTCTATGATTTGCTCCAGCAGCATCGTGCCGAGCCCCTTGTTCTGCCAGTCGTCCCTCACGAGGAAGGAGACCTCCGCGCTGTTGGTGTGGGGGATCCTGACGTAGCTCCCTATTCCTATCATCTCGCCGGATTCGCCGCCGAGAAGGGCGACTATGCTCATCTCGTTCTCGTAGTCGATGAAGACATACGGCCATATTCTCTTCATCGGCATCGCCTTCAGGGAGCCCAAGAACCTCGTCTTCACGCTTTCCTTCGACAGTGCGTAGAAGAGATGCTGCTTCATCGTTGCGTCCGATGGTTTGATGGGCCTCAGGAGAACTCTCGTCCCGTCCTTCAGTATGACGTGCCTCGCCAGATCCTCTGGATACTCGACTTCCGGGAAGGGGAGTATGTCCTGTGGAACCAGCCGCATCTGCTTGGCCTGATTCAGAAGCTCGTTCCTGAACCTCGGGTGAGCTATGCTGATGAGAGAAAGCGCCCTTTCCCTGACGGACTTGCCCCTCAGCCAGGCGACACCATATTCCGTCACCACATAGTCAACGTCGCCCCTTGTGAGAACAACGCCGGCACCCTCGCTGAGAACATGCTTGATCCTGGATACCTCCCCCTCCTTGGCCGTGGAGGGAATGACCGTTATGGCCTTACCTCCCTTCGACTTCATGGCTCCCCTGACAAAATCTGCCTGACCTCCCAGCCCGCTGTAAAACCTGTAGCCGAGGGAATCCGCGCAAACCTGACCGGTCAGATCTACCTCCAGCGCCTGGTTTATTGCAACCATCTTGTCGTGCCTGCTTATGATGAAGGGATCGTTCACATAGTCCGACTCGTAGAACTCCACCATCGGGTTGTTGTCAATAAAATCGTAGAGCCGGCGCGTCCCCATGGCGAAAGACGCGACTATCTTGCCGCGGTGAAGGGTCTTCTTCTCGCAGGTGACGACGCCCTCCTCGACGAGATCCACAACGCCCTCCGTCAGCAGCTCCGTGTGTATGCCTAGATCCTTTTTGTCCATGAGGGCGCTGAGAACGGCGTTCGGGATGCTGCCTATACCTATCTGAAGGGTAGACTCGTCGTCAACAAGTTCAGAAACATACTTGGCTATCCTGTCAGAGACTATGTCTCCATCTTCGGAAGGGGCTTCCAGAATAGGTTCATCATACTCAACAAAGGCGTCTATCTCGCTCACGTGAAGAAAGCTGTCTCCGAAGACCCTCGGCATTTGTCTGTTAACCTGGGCGATGACCAGCTTCGACTTTTTGGCGGCCGTCTTCGTTATCTCCACGGAAACCCCCAAACTGCAGAAGCCATGCTCGTCTGGCGGGGTCACCTGTATGAGCGCGACGTCTATCGGGATCATCCCCTGGGATATCAGGCGCGGTAGTTCGGAGAGAAAGACCGGCGTGTAGTCTGCCCTGCCCTCGGCAACGGCACCTCGCGTGTTTATCCCCACGAAGAAGGCGTTCATGCGAAATCTGTCCGAGTATCTGGGCTCCGCGTATGGGGCCACCCCGAGCGTGTGAACGTGCAGAATCTCGTTATCGAGCAGGTGGTCGGCCTTCTCGACCAACCCCCTGACGAGATACTGGGGCTCGCCGCAGGCCGAGCCTATGAATATATGATCCCCGGTTTTTATCATCGAGAGGGCTTCCTTCAAGCTTTTCTTTCTCCCCTCGTAGACCCTGTCCCAGTCTCTGAGAATTTTGCCACGCATACAATTAGACCTTGTTGTCCGTCCATCTAAAGGTTTTCCGAACCTAACGATAAATGCACAAAAGCCAAAAAGCGGAGTAGGCTGAAAGGTGAATAGATGAAGCTGGAGGCCTTTCTGCGACCCAGATCGGTGGCTGTGATCGGAGCAAGCAGAGAACCGGGTAAGGTGGGACACCGGGTTCTGCGCAACATCGTTGCGGGTGGATTTGGGGGAGAGGTATACCCGGTCAACCCGAAAGCTGAGGAGATCCTCGGGATGAGATGCTACAGGAGCGTTGTGGAAATCCCGGATGACGTTGATCTCGGGGTCATCGTGGTGCCGGCCAAGCTGGTGCCGGGTATTGTAGAGGAATGTGGCAGGAAGGGTGTGAAGGGAGTGGTCGTGATATCAGCGGGATTCAGCGAAACCGGGATGGAGGGACTTGAGCTTGAGCGAAGAATCGTTGAGATCTGCAGGCAGTACGGGATTAGGATGCTCGGACCCAACTGTCTGGGCATAATCAACACGTGGGAGAAGATGAACGCCTCCTTCAGCGGTGCCAGCCCGATGCCAGGAAACATAGCGCTTGTGTCGCAGAGCGGGGCCCTCGGCAGCGCGATTCTGAACTGGGCCATAGACAAGAATGTCGGGCTGTCCAACTTCGTGAGCGTCGGGAACGAGGCTGACCTGACCTCTGCGGATTTCGTTGAGGCGCTAGCGGAGGACGACAGGGTGAGGGTGATCGGTCTGTATGTCGAGGGGGTCAAGGAGGGCAGGAGGTTCGTGGAGGTATGCAAGAAAGTTGTCAGGAAGAAGCCAATCGTTGCCCTGAAGGCTGGAAAAACTGAGGTCGGGATGAGGGCAGTCATGTCGCATACCGGGTCGCTCGCCGGTTATGATGTTGCGTTCACCGCGGCCTGCAGAAAGGCGGGAGTCATCAGGGTGGAGAGAATGGAGGAGCTCTTCGAACTTGTCGCTGGATTCGGCACCCAGCCGCCAATGAGAGGAAGAGGCGTTCTGATTGTCACGAACGGGGGTGGGCCCGGAGTTCTCGCAGCGGACGCCTGCGAGGAAACCGGACTGCAGATACCTCTGCTTGAGGAGGAGATCCGGGAGAAGCTGGGGAAAAGCCTGCCTCCCCATGCAAGCGTTCACAACCCGGTCGACTTGGTTGGGGATGCCGACGCGCTGCGCTACAGGGTTGCCCTCACGGCCGGGCTCCGGAGTGGGAAAATCAACGGGGCAATAGTGATAGTGACCCCGCAGGCGATGACCCCGGTCGAGGAGATCGCGGAGGAGATTTTGAAAGTCAGGAGGGAGTTAGGGGACAAGCCGATCCTTCCCGTTTTCATGGGAATCGGTGGCTCCCCGATAGAAATTCTCAGGAAGAACGGGCTGCCGAACTACGAGTTCCCGGAGAGCGCGGCCTTCGTCATGAGGAAGATGTATGATTACTTCGTCACGGTAACTGCGCCCGAGGAGGAACCCCCCATGAAGGACATAGACGAGGGAGCCATCGCTGGGGTGCTGGAAAAGGCATCACGTGAGCGCCGGGCGGTTCTCACGATCGAGGAGTGCATGAAGGTGGCGGAGGCCTGCGGGATAAGGATGCCACCAGCCGGAGTTGCCAAAAGCAGGGGGGAGGCTGTGGAGGTTGCCGAAAGGATAGGTTATCCCGTTGTTCTCAAGGTGATCTCTCCAGACATCATCCACAAGACTGATGTCGGGGGTGTTGTCCTGAACGTGAAAAGCGCCGAGGAAGTGGAGAGAAGCTATGACACCATCCTTAGAAGGGTCAGGGTAACAATGCCCGAGGCCAGAATAGCGGGGATCCTCGTGTGCAAGATGGTCCCGACCGGGAAGGAGGTGATCGTCGGCTCGGTGAGGGACGTGCAGTTCGGACCGCTGGTCATGTTCGGGCTGGGCGGGATCTACGTCAACTTCCTCAGGGATGTATCCCAACGGCTTTGCCCCTTGACCCAGAGAGAGGTGGCTGAGATGATCAGGGAGATAAGAGCGTACCCCCTGCTGGCGGGTGTCAGGGGAGAGGCGCCGGCAGACATCGAGGCGCTGGTTGATGTCATCTTGAGGGTCTCCAGCGTCATGCAGAGGTTTGAGAGAATCGTGGAAATGGAAATAAATCCGCTCTGCGTATACGAGAAGGGGAAGGGATGCCTAGCGGTGGATATGAGGATAACCGTGGAGAAGGGAGCTGAGTGATGATGGTCGCGATATATGTCGTTTCTCCGGTTGGTCTGTCCGGGAAGACAACCATAATCACATTCCTCGCGAGCAAGGCGGTTGATCTCGGGAAAAAAATCGGATACCTGAAGCCGATTGGTGTGGGCTCGGCCGTGAGCAGCACTGGAGAGATGATGGACGAGGATGTCCTGAGCGTGAGGGAGACTTTCGGGCTGATGGAGGATCCGCAAATCCTCTGTCCAGTGGTGACAGAGAAAACCTGCCCCTTGATCAGAAGAGAGAGCGCCGAGGTAAGGCGAAAGATAGCGGAGTCATACAGACGGGTTTCTGAAGGAAAGGATGTCGTGCTGATCGAGGGGCCCGACACTATATCCGGCGGTGTATCGCTGGGATGCTCCGCTCCAGAGCTTGCAAAGGAGTTCGGGGCGAGGATTGTGATCGTTTCTTGGGTGAAGGATGAGAATTTTCTGGACGAGATTCTCATGACCGTCGGCTTCTGCAGGGCACATGGAGTTGAGCCATTGGGAGTTGTTCTCAACAGGGTCCCGCCTGAGCTGAGGGAGACCGGGGATTTGGCCGCGGATAGGCTGCGGGAGGAGGGTGTGGAGGTTCTCGGGCGCGTGCCGGAGAGCGAGGTGCTGGGAGCGGTGACGGTTCGGGAGATTCTGGAGACCGTGGGTGGAAAGGTGATCGCCGGAGCCGAGGGAATGAACAACTTGGTCCAGACCTTCCTCGTCGGGGCTATGACGATGGAGAGTGCGATAAAGTACTTCCAGAGGGCGGAGAGAAAGCTCGTGATTGTCGGTGGCGACAGAACTGACATAATATCCGCTGCTCTGGAGACGAGGGCTTCGGCGATTGTGCTTACCGGAAACCTGCAGCCGAGCGTGAAAATTCTGCCGAGAGCCGAGGAGCTGAAGATACCGCTGATACTTGTTCCTTACGACACCTACACAACACTGCAGAAGATACAGCTGATCGTGGGCAGGGCTAGGCCAAAGGATAGAATGAGGCTGGAGGAACTGAAAAGGATCTTCGGTGAAGGTGTCAACTGGAGGAAGATTCTGGAGCATGCGTGAGGAAGGCGGGCCCGGCGGGATTCGAACCCGCGACTTTCGGCTTTCCCCGGCCTGCTGACCATAGAAGGCCGACGCCATATCCTGGCTAGGCCACGGGCCCATAGATATCTCGGAGACCGTCCGCATAAAGAATTTAACCCATAACAGCGGTAGTGCTGTGGTAGAGATGGGCAAGCTGTTCGGAACCTTCGGCGTGAGGGGAATCGTCAACAGGGAGCTGACGCCGGAGCTGGCCTACAGGCTGGGGCTGGCGCTTGCGACTCATCTGGGCGGGGAGGGAACCGTGGCAATCGGCAGGGACAACAGAACTTCGGGCGAGATGTTCGAGCAGGCTGTCGCCGCCGGGCTGATGGCCGGGGGCTGCACGGTCCTCAGGCTGGGTCTGACGCCGACGCCGGTCCTCTCGTTCGCGGTCAGGCACTTCGGGTGCGATGCCGGCGTAATAATTACGGCCTCGCACAATCCGGCGGAGTACAACGGGATAAAGTTCCTGGGGTCTGGCGGAGCCGGGTTTGAGAGGGAGAGGGAGGCGGAGATAGAGAAAATCGTGGAGGAAGGCGGAAGGGTCGCGGACTGGAGCGGATGTGGGAGGAGCCTGACGGCCGACGCGATCACACCCTACGTTGAGGCCCTCTTGGAGCGCGTGCCGGAGTTCGAGAGGAAGCTGAGGGTGATAGTCGACTGCGGGAACGCCGTCGGGGCTCTGGTCACGCCGTACGTCCTCAGGGAACTCGGATGCGAGGTCATCTCCATGAACTCCCAGCTCGACGGAACCTTCCCGGGAAGGAAGCTGGAGCCCGTACCTGAGAACCTCGCGGATCTCTCGAAGGCGGTCGTGGCCTGCGGAGCCGACGTCGGAATCGCACACGATGGAGACGCAGACAGGACGGCGATAGCCGATGAAAAAGGTAGGATTCTGATGGGGGACAGGACGTTCGCCATCTCGGCCCTCCACTATCTCAGGGGAAGAGAAAGTCCGAAGATAATCACGACGGTTGCAACGAGTTCTGTGATCGACGACGTCGCAAGGAGGCTTGGCGGGAGCGTTGTGAGGACGAAGGTCGGGGAGCCGGAAATAGTCGGGGAGTACAAGAGGGGCGGGGGCGACATCGGAGGAGAGGAGAACGGCGGCGTTCTCTTCTTCGACTGGACGCCTTGCAGGGACGGGATAATGACGGCCGTCCAGTTCTTGGCGGAACTTGCCGCGAGCGGGATGACCGTCTCCGAACTCAACGCGACCCTGCCAGTGTACCACCAGGTGAAGATGAGGGTCGAGTGTCCGAACGAGATGAAGGGGAAGGTTATGGCCAGGCTGAGGGAGAGGTTCTCCGGCCAGAGGGTGAACACGATCGACGGGGTCAGGGTTGACTTTGAAGACGGTTGGTTCATCCTGAGACCGTCTGGGACGGAGCCCATCTTCAGATGCTTCGCGGAGGCGAGGACGCCCGAGAGGGCGAGGGAGCTCGCGGAGCTCGGGATGAGGGAGCTCAGGGAGAGCCTGAGGGAGGTCTCCTAGACTTGCCCTCGACCACCGGAATCTTCTCACCGCAGTCTGGGCAGCGACCCCTCTTGATCCTGTACTCGCTCACGTAGAATCCGTACCTCTCGATCAGGAGGGCGCCGCAGGACGGACAGTACGTGTTGTCGAACTCGTGGCCGGGGACGTTGCCGATGTAGACGAATTTCATGCCCGAGTCGCGGGCGATTCTGACGGCAGTCTCCAGGGCCTCGACCGGCGTGGGGCCCCTGTCGGTCATCCTGTAGTGCGGGTAGAACCTGCTGAAGTGGATGGGGACGTCTGGACCTAGCCTGTCGAGGGCCCACCTGCAGAACCGGGATATCTCCTCGCGGCCGTCGTTCTCGCCCGGGATGATGAGGTAGGTTATTTCGAGGTGTATACCGTGGCGGACCATCCACTCGCAGGAGTCGAGGACGGGCTGGAGGCCCGGCGCCCTGCATATCCTGCGGTAGAAGTCGTCTGAGAAGGCCTTGACATCGACGTTCGCGGCGTCGAGGTACTTTGAGATTTCCTCGAGGGCCTCAATGGTCATGTAGCCGTTCGTCACGTAGACGCTGTAGAGACCGCGCCTGCGGGCCACCCTGCCGACGTCGATGGCATATTCGCTCCAGATTGTTGGCTCCGTGTAGGTGTGGGCGATGCCGGAGCAGCCGCTCTCCTCCGCGAGCTCGACGAGCCTGTCCGGCGGGACCTCCTCGCACGGGACGTCGCGGACGCTCGCCTGGGAGATTGTCCAGTTCTGGCAGTGGAGGCAGAAGAAGTTGCAGCCGGGAGCCGCAATCGAGAAGACCTCGCTTCCGGGCCAAAAGTGGTAGAGGGGCTTCTTCTCGATCGGGTCGGCGGCCATGGAGACGATGGAGCCGTAGACGAGGGAGAAGAGCCTGCCGCCCTCGTTCACGCGTGCCCGGCAGACGCCCGTCCTCCCCTCCGCGATCTCGCACATCCTCGCGCACAGGCGGCAGCGAACGGAGCCGCCGGGCAGGCCCTCCCAGAACTTTGCCTCGACCTTCATGGGGTCACCCTGAACTCGTGGCCGCACTTGGGGCACTTTATCATGGGGCAGCCGGAGGCGGAGCTGGGGCAGCCGCCGCACGATGTGACCCTGGCGTAAGAGCGGCTGAAGGAGAAACCGCACTTAGGACAGGTCAGGATGTCCCTCGCCATCGGATAGAACTCGGCTGGATGCTTGTATTAAGCTGATGCCGGCCTTCAGCGGCCTGTCTCCATCATTATGCACGCGCTGTGGGTGACCCTGATCCCGAGTCTTCTGGCCTTTTCTATCGCCCTCTCGCTCTCGCTGCCGGGCTGCATCCAGATCTCACCGATCCCGAGCTGTGCGCACTCGTCGACTATCTTCTCCGTGACCTCGGGCGGGACAACAGTGACGACGATGTCGACCCTCTCCGGAATCTCGGAAATCCTGCCGTAGATTTTCCTGCCGAGCAGGGAGTCGATGTTCGGGTTGACGCCGTAGACCCTCATCCCCTTGCTCATCAGGTCCCTGAACACTTTGAATCCGTACTTACCCTCGTCCCTTGACACGCCTACGACGGCGATGACCTTCTCTCTCATCAAGTCCGCGGCAGACATTCACGGTTAACTTGGCTCCCGGCCGTTTTAAGTCTCGCTTCCGTGCGGGGCATTTTTCCCAGACGCAATGAAGCAGGGCATC
>CAZZKZ010000130.1:0-2839 GCA_964654915.1 Hadarchaeota archaeon (SeqCode) | reverse complement strand
CGGATCCCAGAGCGGCGAAGGCGGTTCTGCATGTTCTGCTTCCGGTTCTGGGCCTCCGGCTGAGCTTTGAGAATCTCGAGGAAAAGGCCAGGGAGATAGAGGAAATGATGCAGAAGCTGAAGAGGGAGGTGGAGAGGAGAGAGAGGGCGGAGAAGGAGGAGCTGTTCTACATCGGGTGATCTCACAGCGAAAGCGCGATGAATCTGATCATGTCTCCGACATCCTCGCACCTGTCGGCGAGGTTCTCCATGTTGTCGATTATCTCCTTGACAAGGAGGGAAAGGCCGATGTTGTTAGTTTTTTCGAACCATTCCAGAAGCTTTGGGTAGACCTCCTTCGCCCTAAAGTCATCTATGAGCTCCTCGGTTTTCTCTACCTCGTTGGCGGCCGTGATCGCGGCCTTCTTGTCCTTCCCGACCAACCTGATGGCATCGTAGGTTTTCATGGCTATCCCGACCAGATTTTCGGAGAAGTCTTTCATGGTCTTTCTGATGCCGGCAGGAACACTTTTTGGGTTAACAAAGTGACTTATCTTCATCGCCGCGGCCTTCGCGTTTGACGCTATGTCGTCAGCTGTCAGAATGAGCCTGACTATGTGCTCCTGATCTAGCGGGTGGATTATCCTGCCGTACATTTCGGTGAGTATCCTGCGCTTGAGTTCGTCTGCTTCCTTTTCCTTCTGGAAGGCGGATTTGTACGAATTCATCATCCTTCGCGTGTTTCCCTCGTAGAAGTTTTCCACTGTTTCGTTGAGCGCGATCACGACGGAACAGACCTTCTGCATGTGCGTCTCGCACATCTTCAGAATCTCTCTTTCCCTCCCTTTCCCGAGCCAAGCGACGGAACCGCCCTTCAGAGAATCACCCCGCCAATTAACCTAAAAATGCCGGCGCTTATAAGAGCAGCGCACGGAATCGTGAGAGCCCAGAAGAGCAGGATCTTTCTTGTTGTTCCACCATGAATGCGCCCGATGCCGCCCGATGCTAGACCAACACCGATGATGCTACCGACGCTCGAGTGTGTGGTTGAGATCGGTAACCCGAAGCCGATCAGCCAGGCAGGCAACGTAGTGAACAGAAAGACGCACAGGGCATTCGCAAGCTCGGCTGAAAGACCGGTAACCGGGTCGAGTCTGGTGACCCTGTAGGCCGTGGTCGCGAGAACCTTTCTTCCCCAGGTCAGGCCACCCAGCGCAACAAACAGGCTCCCCAATACCGAGAGGAAAAATATGGTGGTTCTGGTAGGCTTCCCGATCATAATCTCCGTGGGCGTGACGAACACTCCGGTCGCATTGGCGAGATCGTTTGCCCCGAAAGCGAAGGCCGAGAAGGCGAGGGCAAAGATGAGAAGGAAGCTCAGGGTTTTCTCTCTCCATTCGTTCTTCCACCGGAGCGCTAGGGCAGGGAAGACCAGCGAGACGGGCAAGGAGAGGGTCGCAGAGATCAGAACAATCTTCCAAGTCTCCTTGACGAAAATGTTTACAACGGAGATGGAGGTTATGAAGATGACGAAGAAAAGCATGGATGAGGCCACGATCATCGCACCCTTTCTCGACGATTTCGAGAACACCCGCTTGACAAGGTAAAAGATGCCCAGGGCAAGGATGAGGGAGAGGATGGGCGAGGCGATGATGCCGATCAGGATTAGCTTCACTTTGCTCCAGACGATCAGCTCCGGGCAAATGGCGAGGCCGAAACCGAGCATCGCCCCAACCGCCGAGTGAGTGGTGGAAACGGGCATCCCCAGCCAACTGGACACAGTAACCCATATCACAGCTGATAGGGCTGCCACGAGGCTGCCGAGCACCAGGCTTTCCTTGCTCAAGGCGCCGGTTTCAATTCCAGTTTTTCTGTCGACTATCCCCCTGTCAAAAGTCTTCATCACGAAAGAGCCGATCAGGATCCCGCCGAGCGCGCTGAAGACGGCAAATAGAGCAAGGGCCCTCCTCAGCGAGATCACACCTGCCCCCACTGCACAATCAGTAGGGTTCGCGGCATCGTTGGAGCCCAGAGCCCAAGCCATCGCACACGACAGAGCCACACCAGCTAGATATATCGCCCAGACCAGCACGGTCTTCTCATATTTTGACAACGGTGGATTTTTAAGACTTCCTATCCGACGTGGGGCTGCGGAATAAACTGTGCAAAGCAGGACACCAAAACATCCCGAAAACTTGGCTGGAATGATTTTAAACCGCGGCGCCCCATATATCTGAGGGTTCGATGCGGGTCAACGGCGATCTCTGCGTCAGGTGCGGTGCCTGCGTGAGCGTCTGCCCGCTTGATGCGATAGAGGCGACCGACGGGCATGTCAGAGCCAACGAGAGATGCACGGACTGCGGTCTTTGCATGAAAATTTGTCCGATGGGGGCGATAAAAATTGACAAGAAAAGAGTATGATGTTGTTGTGGTCGGAGCGGGTCCAGCCGGCTCCACCGCGGCCTACTCCGCGGCGAAAAACGGTGCAAGCGTTCTGATGATCGACCGCAGGAGGGAGCTAGGAGTCCCGGTTCAGTGCGGGGAGGCCTTAGCGGAGGACGTCCTGAACGAACTTGGGATAAAGCCGAATGAGAGGTGGGCGGTTAACAAAACCAACGCCGTGAAGATAGTCTCCCCCGGCGGGATAGAGGTCAGAATATCCGAGAGAGCTGGCGGAAAGGTCGGATACATCCTGAACCGGAAGATTTTCGACAAGTACCTCGCAATGCGTGCGGTGGAAGCCGGAGCCGAGATGATGGTCGGCACATACGTGAACAAGCTGGTTCTCGAGGACGGAAGAGCCGCGGCCAGGGTAGGCGCGGGGCGCGGCTGCGCGGTGCGGGTGAGGGGGCACGACAGTC
>CAZZKZ010000129.1:0-2497 GCA_964654915.1 Hadarchaeota archaeon (SeqCode) | reverse complement strand
GGTCACGGTTCGCTTGGGTGGGCTGCAGGAAGGCGATGTGATTGAGGGGATCCGGGGAGCTGCGGGGGCGGAGCCGAAGATAGTTGCGAGGTCGGACGGCATGCTGGTTGTCGAGATCGGGAAGCCGCTCTCGGACGGACTGAGGCAAGCCATCGAGCAGGCCCTAGCGGGTGCGGAGGAAATCTCCGTCTTGCCGGCCTCGCCGGAGTTCTCGCTGGGCACCGTGCAGGTTCTGTCGGCCTGCCTGACCTCCTTCCTGCTGGTAGGAATAACCACCTCGATCGTCAGCAGAAGAAGAAAGGCACTTTTCGTCTTTCCGATGGTCTGCCTGCTTACTCTCCTGGAGACGGTTGCGGTCCTGATGTTTTTCCTTCCGGTAAACACAGAGATGATCTTGGCCTCGTTGCTTTCGCCCCTCGCGCTGGTCATGGTTTCCTCCGGCTTTCTGCTGAGCCCGGTCAGGCAGGACGAGGGTCTGAAAAGGATCAGAACCGCCCTGACGGTTTTCCTCGCGGGTCTGCTCTCGTCCATCTTGGCCTTCGTTATCCTGCACGCTGCCTCGGGTCTCACGCTGGTCCCGATCGCCAGCTCGGCGGTCGGTGCGCTGGTTGGGGGGATAAACGTCATCTGGCTGACCGGAGATCTGCTGGTGCAGCCTGTTGCCAAGGAGGTGATTCTGCAGCATGTCAGCTTCTAGGAGCACAATCGTTTTCTCCCTCATATTTCTGGCATTCCTGATTGTCGTCTGGCGCCCATGGGATGGTCTGTCACCCCAGGTCAGGGTCCCGCCTTTGGGCGTCGACGCGACGGACCACAACTCGATCCTGCTCAGGGCCGAGGTCTTCACGGTGACCTTCCGGCCGAACGACAACAACCTCGAGAATGCCTGGAAGAACCTCTCGAAGACACTCCTCCGCCACTGGAACGTTGATCTGGTCTCGCTTGACAGGGACAATGGGACGATAAGATTCGAGGTCGGATCGGCGATCACTTCGACGCAGCTCGAGAACCTGTGGCTGAACGGCCAGATTCTGGAGGTGCTGCCCGGAGGGACGGGGAAGATCGTCGGCAGGTCGCTGGAGAGCCTCAGACGGAGGCTCGACCCCTACGGCCTCCGCGGCGACAGAATTAGGAAGGTCGGCGAGAATCTCGTGCTGGTCGAGACGGCAAAGCAGGTCCCAGCGAGGCTTCTTACGACTTCCGGAAGACTGGAGATCTTTGTGGACGAGGACCTGGCCGCCACGCAGGCAGACATAGCCGGGTTCGGGAGGGCCTCGGAGGAGGGCGGCCTCGGTCTGGTTCCCCTCTACTTCACCTCAGAGGGACGAACGAACTTCAACTCGGTCGTCATCGGCAGGCAGAACTCATTCCTTCTCTTCTTCCTGGACAGGCCGGGTGACGGCGTCCTCGTATTTGACCCCGACGACCTGAAAGGCCTGAAGGAGTTTTTCTATGACGGCTCCAGGGGCCTCTTCGTCGAGAATTCCTCCATGGTGGCGATAAACGTCACCGCCTTCGCCAGCCCGAAGGACAGCATGAGCGACAACCTCGCCGGCTATCTGGCGGGCCACTTCGGCGAGAAGGTCAGAGTCATCTTGATGGGAAGCAGGTCGGACTTTTCCGCAGAGTTCATCGGCAGGATACCCTCCTCCTACATCGTCCAGTTCGTTGAGAGGGGCGACAGCTCCGAGGACGAATGGCTGAAGAAGGCCCTCGGCCTTCTTTTGATTGTCCCGGTGAGCCCGTCGCTGGCCGAGAACGGCGTGGCGGAGGGCTCGGGGCTGAACATACCGGTCACGGGCGGCATCTCCGAGGCTGTGGATCTCAGGCGCATTCTGCTCAACCCGCTGCCTGCCAGGTTGGACATTCTGATCTCGGGTCAGGCCGAGGCGGAGGAGAGGCTGTCATCCGGCATCCTTTTCCTCGCCTGCATCTCGCCGGCCATCCTGATTTCGGTCCTGCTCCTCACGCTCTCCAGGTCCGCGAGAATTGCCCTGCTCTTTCTCGCGTTCAACTTTGCCCTGCTGGTAATCGCCCTTGGTCTCTTCTCCCTTCTGGGAGTTCACCTGACCGTGACATCCTCGATCGCAGCGGTCGTCCTCTCCGCGCTCTCGGTGGTCTGCTCCCTGCGGGTCACGGGGGAGATGCTCGGCGGGTTCCGCCCGGTTGAGGGAGCGGCAATCGGTTGGAGGAGGAGCAGGGCCATCCAGCCGGTCCATCTTGCAGCTTTCATGCTCTCGCTCGCCCTGATAGCGGTCTCGCTTTCCGGCATGAGGTTCATCCTCCCGCTCTCGGTCTCCGCGGTTCTCTGGCTTGTCATCCTGGCGGTCTTCGGTGTCCCCGCCTACTCCTCGATGCTCGAGCGGGCGGTTTCAAAGAAGGAGAAGGCTCAGAAGGCCGAGGGCGGCGCTCAGGGCGAGCGCAGCCAGAAAGACCCTGCCGGCTCCCAGCCTCTCCAGAAATCTTCTTCCGGAAAGGAAGATGAGGAGAAGCCCGG
>CAZZKZ010000128.1:0-2693 GCA_964654915.1 Hadarchaeota archaeon (SeqCode) | reverse complement strand
GAGGGGCGGCTGGCCGTGCGGGGCCCTGGAGCAGGTCGGCTGGGGACCGGGTGTCGATTTCGGGGCAGACTTCATACCTTTCAGGGAGGGGGTCAGGCCGATAGGCATCCCGGACATCGAGGGCTTCGTTCTGCCGTCGAAGGCCAGAAACGTGGACGAGGCGAAGGAGTTCCTCAAGTTCATAGCGGATGAAAATGTTCAGACGAGTTTCGCGGCCGTAAAGGGGAGCTTCTCCCCGCACCTAGCAGCGAGGGTTGAGGAGTACGCGGACAACGTTCAGATTGCGATGTGGAGGAAGGCCGAGAACTGGGACTGGGCTCTCCCCCTGATGTGGTACTTCCCGCAGACGGTCAGAAACGTTTTCGGCGACAAAATGTACGAGATATGGTCGAATCCGCAGGGCGCGGACATTCCTGCAATCTGCGAGGCGATCCAGCGGGCAACGGGGCGGTAAGGAAGAATGATCCCGGCTCGGGAGGTCGGCGATGAGGAAGCCATCACCTGAGGCAGAAGGGGAGCCGATTGAGGAAGAGAGAACCGAAAAGGAAGCCATACTGTTTTTAGCTATCCCGTTGCTTTGCATCGGCTTCGTGATTTTTACCATAATCTACCTGTTTGCATCCAGCTTCACGGCGGACGGGAAATTTGTCGGGCTGCAGAACTTCTCCGAGCTTTTCACGCAGGATCCCTACTTCTGGCCGGCCCTCTGGCACAACGTATTCTGGATGATCTGGGCCATTCTGATTCCGGTCGGGGTCGGTTTCATGCTGGCATATCTCCTGAGCGGGGGGCTGAAGGGGGAGGGGGTCTTCAAGGGCATGATATACTTCCCGGCCCTTCTGTCCGGCGCGACGATAGGGGTGATTTGGAGCTGGTTCTTTCTCCCGAAGGACAACGGCGTCCTGAATTTCATCCTCGGCAAACTGGGTCTCATGGGGCTAGCGAACCCGCAGACGAAGCTATGGGTGAACGACCCCTCGTCTCCCGTTCCATTCCTGTGGATTGTCACCATACCCGTGTTCGCCCTCTCGACCATGATGATCGTTCTCTCCTTCTTCCCCAAGATGTCCAACCTGAAGCTGCTGCTTGCGGTGGGGCTTGTAGGCATCGGCATACCAGCCTCGCTTTACGCAAGCGGGGCGGTTTCCACCTCGCTTGCCTCCATTCTGCTGGCCTCTACTTGGGCGGGGTCTGCGGTTGCGATGGTCATGTTCCTCGCCGGGATGCGCGCCATTCCAAAAAGCATACTGGAGGCTGCGAGGGTCGACTGCGCCTCGGACCTGCAGGTGCTGAGGCACATTATCCTGCCCAGCCTCCGCCCAGTCTTCATCATACTTATCGTGCTCTCCGCAATCAGCTCCGTCAAGGCCTTTGACCTCGTCTACACGCTGGCCGGGCAGGAGGGCGGAGCCGGTCATCACGCCGCCGACGTGCTCGCGCTTTACATCTACCGGTGTCTGAAGATCGGGAACTACGGGTATGCGAGCGCGATAGGCGTGATCGGAATCCTCGTGGCGATCGTTCCAGTTTTGGCGTATATCACCATCATAAGGAGGAGGGAGGAGGAATGAGAAAATCCGTGCTATACGTGGCCGTGGCCTTTATATGCTTCATCTGGATTCTGCCGCTCCTGACGGTGGTCTTTGCCTCGTTCAAGCCGGAGCACGAGATAAGAACCGGGTCACCGCTCTCGCCTCCTCTTGATCCGACCGCGAGCAACTACCGTGACGCCATGCTGGAGGGGAGCCCCCCGCTTCTTACGGCCTTTAAGAACACGCTCATAATAACGGTGCCGGCGGTCATCGGTTCTGTCTTCCTCGGGGCGATGGCGGCCTACCCGCTTTCGAGGATGAAGTTCAAGGGTAGCGGAACGGTCTACCTGCTCATTCTCTTCGGCATGATGTTTCCGTTCCAGCTCGTGATGGTTCCCGTCTTTCAGACTGCCAACTTCCTCGGCCTCTACGAAACGACAACGGGTAACTATCTGGCGGTCATCGTAACGCACATAGTCTTCGGCGTTCCTTTCTGCGCCTTCGTCCTGCGCAACTTTTTCAAGACCGTCCCCAGATCTCTGCAGGACGCGGCGATGATAGACGGCTGCTCACACTTCTCTTTCTTCTTCAAGGTTCTACTACCCCTGTCGCTGCCCGCCCTCGCCGTGGTGGCCCTCCTCCAGTTCACGGGCATCTACAACGACATGATGTGGGCTTTAGTTCTTATGAAGTACACGGACACATATCCGGTTGCAACAACGCTCGCGAGCCTCTCGACGACCGCCGGCACGCCTTACGGAATTCTGTGTGCGGCCGGGTTCCTCGCGGTTCTCCCGACCCTCATCCTTTTCGTGTTCCTTCAGAGATACTTCATTCAGGGTCTCGCGGCTGTTAGCTGAGCCCTGCCCATTTTGACTCTGACCCTGTGGATCTTCCCGTCGCCAATCGGAGGCAGCAGGGGCCTATCGAGCGGGGTGTCATCCAGAAGCACCTCCGCAACACCGCAGTTCACGCCCTCCGGATTCTCAACCTCTATCTCGTAAGTCGCTCCTCTGAATTTTCTCCTGACCTTGAATCTCCTCCATGATGAGGGAATGCATGGATCAACAAGAAGACCCTCCTCGGTCGGTCTTATCCCGAGAATCCACTCGGTGCAGATCTTGAACATCCAGGCTGCGGAGCCGGTGTACCACGTCCAGC
>CAZZKZ010000127.1:0-10605 GCA_964654915.1 Hadarchaeota archaeon (SeqCode) | reverse complement strand
GGGGCGCGTGTATCCCGCTCCCGGAGGCGGTTAGGGAGGTCTCCCGGCTGTGGCGCCCGACCCCACTGTACAGGGCGAGGCGCCTAGAGAAGGCCCTAAAGACCCCGGCCAGGA
The DNA here is from genome assembly GCA_964654915.1 of Hadarchaeota archaeon (SeqCode). Taxonomy (GTDB): domain Archaea; phylum Hadarchaeota; class Hadarchaeia; order Hadarchaeales; family Hadarchaeaceae; genus JAVZGN01. The sequence goes on along the minus strand of CAZZKZ010000127.1, from coordinate 10,491 downwards.
TCTACTACAAGTGGGAGGGGGTCAGTCCGCCTGGTAGCCACAAGCCGAACACGGCCGTGGCCCAGGCCTACTTCAACATGAAGGAGGGTGTGGAGAGGCTGACGACGGAGACCGGAGCCGGCCAGTGGGGCAGTGCACTCGCCTTCGCCACAATGCTGTTCGGGCTGAAGTGCACGATCTACATGGTTAGGGCGAGCTATGAGCAGAAACCCTACCGGCGGATTCTGATGGAGATCTGGGGGGCGGAGTGCATACCGAGCCCGAGCCCGAGGACGAATTCCGGCAGAAAGGTCTTGGAACAGGACCCGAACTGCCCCGGGAGCCTTGGTATAGCGATATCCGAGGCCATAGAGGATGCGGTAACCCACGAGAACACGAAGTACTCGCTCGGGAGCGTTCTGAACCACGTTCTTCTCCACCAGACCGTGGTCGGACTTGAGGCAAAGAAGCAGCTGGAGATGCTGGACGAATATCCCGATGTCGTGTTCGGATGCGTTGGGGGCGGCAGCAACTTTGCTGGTCTCGTTTTCCCGTTCATAGCCGACAAGCTGACGGGAAAGAGGCCGGGTCTCCGGGCGGTTTCCTGCGAGCCGAAGGCCTGCCCGACTCTGACCAAGGGTGTCTACACATACGACTTCGGAGACACTGCTGGCCTGACACCGCTCCTGAAGATGTACACGCTCGGGCACACGTTCGTTCCGCCGCCCATCCACGCCGGAGGTCTGAGATATCACGGGGATGCCCCCCTCCTCTGCAAGCTGACGAAGGATGGATACATAGAGGCCGCTGCGTACTACCAGAACGAAGTTTTCGAGGCGGCCCGCATCTTCACGAGAGCGGAGGGGTTTGTCATAGCCCCGGAAACCGCGCACGCCGTGAAGGCGGTTGTGGATGAGGCAATCAGGTGCCGCCAGACCGGAGAGGAGAAGGTCATCCTCTTCAACTGCAGCGGGCACGGGCACTTCGATCTTCAGGCGTACGCGGAGTTCCTCGCCGGAAAGCTCCCAAACTACGAGTATCCAGAGGAGAAGATAAAAGAGGCGCTGGAGAAGATTCCGAAAATCGTTAAAAAGTAGATTGCTTTTTATCACCCCCGCCAAAGGATAGCGTGGTGTTTGGTTGCTGATGAGAGATGCGGCCAGCGGAAGAGTGTCCGAGGAAATCGCAAAAGTGGCCGAGAAGGAAGGGCTGCCGCCGGAGGTTCTCAGGAGGAGGGTGGCCTCCGGAAGGGTGATAATTCCTAGAAATGAGGGAAGGGACCGGGTCGAGCCCGTGGGGATAGGGGAGGGTCTGACAACCAAGGTCAACGCAAACGTTGGCACATCACCGGACTATGTGGACATCGAAGAGGAGCTGGAGAAGGCCCTCACGGCTGTGAGGTGCGGGGCCGACACGGTTATGGACCTGAGCATAGGGGGCGACATTGACCTAATACGCAGGAAAATTCTAGAATCGGTCAGGGTGCCGGTCGGTACCGTTCCCGTCTATCAGGCCGCCATAGAGGCCACGGCCAGGGGCATGGACATTGTTGACATGAGTTCGGATGACATCTTCAACGCAATAAGGAAGCACGCCGAGGAAGGCGTTGACTTTGTCACCGTCCACTGCGCGCTCACTCTCGATGGTGTCGAGGCAGTTAGGAGAAGCGGGAGAATCCTCGGAATGGTTAGCAGGGGCGGGTCGATTCTTGCGGCCTGGATGGTCCACAACGGTGCAGAGAACCCGCTTTACTCGGAGTTCGACTACCTCCTCGAGATCGCCCGTGAGTTCGACCTCACGCTGAGCATAGGCGATGCCCTGAGACCTGGAAGCCTCCACGATGCAGGCGATGTCCCCCAGATGCTCGAACTGCTCACGGCCGCTAGGCTCGTCAGGAGGGCGAGGGAGAAGCACGTTCAGGTTATGGTGGAAGGGCCGGGCCACATGCCGATGGATCAAATAGAGGCAAACGTCAGGCTGGAGAAAACCGTCTGCGACGGTGCTCCCTTCTACCTTCTCGGTCCGCTGGTGACGGACATTGCCGCCGGGTACGATCACATTGCCGCCGCGATCGGCGGGGCTCTGGCGGCGTGGGCAGGCGCCGACCTGCTCTGCTACGTCACGCCGGGCGAGCACCTCTGCCTGCCGAACGTTCAGGATGTGAGGGAGGGTGTCATCGCATCGAAGATCGCGGCCCACGCGGCCGACATCGCCAAGGGTCTTGGCATGGATAGGGACAGGAGGATGTCGGAGGCCAGGAGGAGGTTTGACTGGGACGAGCAGATTTCCCTCTCGCTCGATCCGGAGAGGGCGAAGAGGATGAGGGAGAACAGACCGCCCGTCGTGGATCCGAGAACGTGCAGCATGTGCTCGAAGCTCTGCGCCGTCAAGCTCGCCGCAAAGTACCTTTCAAAGTAGAACGGGTATGTCGGGATCCTCCAGAAGAATGCCCGAGTCAGATGGATGGAAGGAGATATTCATCCCGCCCAGCCGGAGTCCGGCACGAGCGGCCTTTTCGACAAGGTCGCGTAACTCCGGATCCGCCTCCGCGTTCAGGGTTATTCCTCTCACATCCCGAAGGCTTGTCACGAAAAAAAGCATACCGGCTCCCCCTGACCTGATCCACTCAATCAGGTCTTGAACCTGCCTCCTTCCCCTTTCCGTCGGGCAGTCAGGGTAGGAGGCCAGTCCACCTCTCCTGAGAACCGCGCTCTTGAGTTCCAGGAGAATTTTCCTTTCACCATCCAGCTCGTAGTCTATCACCGAACGACCCATCCTCACGTTTCTCCTCGCCACCCTGTATCCGGACAGCCTAGGCAAAAGACCGCGGGACATGGCCATCTCGAAAGCCGCCGCCTGCAGTCTTGTGTCGATCACGCTTCCGGAACCGCTCTCCCCAACGGCGAAGAGTCTGAGGGGAAGCCTGCCACCTCCTGGCATGCAGTAGACGACCCTTCCGGGCTCTAGGAGTTCCTCCAGCCTGCCGGTGTTGTTTAGGCTGGCCTTCCTTCTCTTCCCTCCGACGAGCACCTCTGCCGTGAACCTGTTTATTCTCCGCACAAACCTGCATGACCTGATCTCCGCAAGCTCGAGGAGTTTTTCCCCCTTCCCCATCACGGATAAAACTCCTCACTCGGGATACAAAAGTGGATGAGTGTGCTGCTGGTTGCCGTTGGATCGAAGAACCCGACGAAGGTGGAGGCCACGCGAAGGGTGTTCCGCAGGGCCTTCGGGAGAGTGAAGGTCATAGGTCTGGAGGTGAACTCCGGGGTGTCCCCCCAGCCGATGAGCGCCTCGGAGTCAATCAGGGGAGCAATCAACAGAGCGAAGAGGGCAATCGAGATCTCGCGGGCTGATTTCGGCGTGGGAATAGAGGGCGGAACCGCCAGGCTTTGCGGCAGATGGTTCACGGCCGGCTTCGTGGCGGTGATCGGCAGGGATGGTCGGATTTCCTTGGGCACGTCCGGATGGTTCGAGTGTCCGGCAAAGGTCGTCGAAGAGATGAAGAAGGGCAGGGAGCTGGCGGAGGTCATCGGCGAACTCACCGGCAGGAAGGACGTGAAGGAGGGGGAGGGAGCGATAGGGATATTCACGAGGGGTCACGTCAGCAGGACGAACCTCTACGAGCACGGGGTCTGGATGGCCCTGTGCCGCTTTCTCTCACCGCAAATATTTTTGGCGGAGTTCACCAATCTCACCCTGGATGAGAAGACGAACAAACCGTGCTAGGCGGGCTCGTCGCGGATACGGGGCCATGCATTTGATCTTAGCAATGGTTATCGGTGCTCTGATCGGAGGTTTCGTCGCGTACGGCGCTCTCACGTTCAGACCGGGGGAGAGGGAGGAGAGCGGAAACGCCGGCACAAACCTATTCAGCTGGGCGGAGGCCACGCGTGCCGCGGTGGTTCCGATAGTTGCCGTCGGCTCAACGGGTGAGGAGGAGTTCGGAGTGATTTGCACGCTGGGCGTGAGGGTAGAGCCCGGGGAGGGTTTCGTCTACATAGGGATAGACCCGACCCTCGTGGGCTTCGATTTCCAGGACGCTGACAGAACGGCGATAAGGGTTGCGGCAGGGATCGCAGGCTACCAGCTGGATATCGACGGCGTCGGGCTCGCAGGGTATGACGTGAAGTTTGTTGTGGCCGGTCCCGGGAAGCAGGTCAGAGTGGAGGCGATAGACGGACCCAGCGCCGGCGCGGCCACGACCATAGCCCTGCTTTCCGTCCTAGAGAACCGTAAGATAAGGGAGGGGTACGTCATAACCGGAAGCGTGCAGGAGGACGGGTCAATCGGCCCCGTCGGGGGCGTTTTCTACAAGGCGAAGGCCGCGGCCGAGAACGGGGCGAGGTACTTCCTTGTGCCAAAGGGACAGAGCAAGGTTACGGTTTACGAGCGTGTGGTTCAGGAGATCTTTCCCGGGTTCAGCTACATCAGCTACAGGCCCAGGGTGGTGAATCTCAACGAGTACTTCTCGTCCTACGGCCTGACGGTGATTGAGGTCTCGACAATTGAGGAGGCCGCATCCCTGATGCTTGAATAGGGTTTTCTTTTTGTTGCTTTAGAGATTTGTATGGGCCGGTGGTCTAGCCAGGAAAGGACACGGGCCTCCGGAGCCCGTGACGTGGGTTCGAATCCCACCCGGCCCGTACCTATTTGGGTTCAGAACGTGAGGGTTTACCCTCCAAAAAACAATAGCTTCTGATGGGCTATGTGTCCAGGGCGGGTGGTGAAGGGAATCTACCGGAAGAGCAAGAAACTTTACAAAAAACGTATACTGGAAATTGCACTGGACGACCCGGAAGGTCAACAGATGTATGAGCAACTCCACGCGAAGGTGAAAGGCAGAAAGGATGTGAGGTTAATATTAGGCGCACACGATATCATGGTCAATGTCATCCAGAGGGCCTCTGACGTGATTCTGCAGAAGTCCATAAGGGAGGGCTTTGGCCTTACAGTTTCAGAAGCTCTATGGAAAGAAACACCGGTAGTTGGCTCGAATGTCGGCGGCATCCCGATGCAGATAATAGACGGTGAAAACGGCTACCTCGTGGATCCCCATGATTACGATGGCGCGGCAAAGAAGGTGATGGATATTCTCAGTGACAAAAATCTGAGGGAGGAAATGGGGATAAAAGGACGACAGCATGTAAAAGAAAACTTTCTGATTACCCGTCTGATTGAGGATTGGATCGACCTTTGGACGCAAATGCTCACATAGCGGGGTCGCATCTAGATCGACTTCGGGCCGAGATGCCCAAACATCATCAAGCAAGGGGCAAATGTTTTAAAGAATTTTACAGGAGAGCTACAGGGGTGTGGGCTAATGTCCATTGAGGAACTTTGGCAGCTGCTTGTGCCTATCCTGATTTTGGTTGGGTTCGTTGTGGCAGGATATATACTTAGAATTGTGCTGGATATCTATGTCGCCAGACTCACACGGAAAACTGAAACGAAGCTTGACGACATCATCCTCGGGGCTATTAGGACACCTATAATCATAATATTCTTGGTCATCGGCATCAATTTCGCGTTGTTGCATTCTCCATTTGTCCCTGCCCAAGTAACGCAGTATCTTCCAACTATATTCTCCATGATTATCATCCTGATAGGAACAGTGGTGGCTGTCAGAATAATAACTGGGATACTGAAATACTACGGCCTCACCCGCCCGAGCCTGAAAACCCTTGTGCCAATTCTTTCCAAAGTGGCCAATATGCTGGCATACTTCGTGGCGTTGATACTCATCCTCAACGCGCTCGGCATAAATGTAACCGCGCTTGTGGCTGGGCTGGGGATCGGCGGGATTGCAATAGCATTTGCCCTTCAGGAGACCCTGTCACAGTTTTTCGCTGGGATCTACATAATGACGGATAGGCCCGTGAGGGTGGGGGACTTCATTGAACTGGACACGGGACAGAAGGGCTACGTGGTGGATATCGGCTGGCGCAGCACCAAGATACGGGAGCTTCCAAACAACATCATAACTGTTCCCAATTCCAAACTGGCCGGGGCGATCGTCACAAACTATTACCTCCCTGAGAAAGAGATGGCCTGCCTTGTCCAGGTCGGAGTGAGCTACGACAGCGACCTCGAGAAGGTTGAAAGGGTCACCGTAGAGGTGGCAAAGGAAGTGATAAAAAGAGTTGAGGGCGAGATGCCGGGATTCGAGCCGTTCATCCGCTACCACACCTTCAGCGATTTCAGCATAAACTTCACGGTGATCCTAAGGGTCAAGGAATACGTGGACAAATACCTGTTGACCCACGAGTTCATCAAGGAGCTGCACAAGCGATATAAGAAGGAGGGCATCGAGATACCATATCCCATCAGGACCATCTACATGAGAGAGCGATCCTCCGCGCAGGCAGCTATCTCTTCTTGAATCCCTCCATGACCTTAATCAAAATATCCGAAATTTTTTTAACGCCCTCTTCCATGGAGAGACTCTTTACGGTTTCGTTCCCCATCTCGCCCATTTTTATGGCCAGCTCAGAGTTTCTCAACACAAGCTTCAATTTTTCCACGAGTTCCCTCACATTCCCGGACTCGAAGGTGAATCCGTTGGCTCCTTCTATGATCATCTCAGCAATTCCCGCCCCCTGGCTCACCACAACGGGTTTCTTGTACAGCCAGGCCTCTGCAATGACCAGACCGAAGCCCTCTTTTCTGGACGGCAGGACGACGACATCCGCACGTTTGTAGGCAGCTTTGAGCAATTCGTCCGGGAGATACCCCGTAAACCTCACATTTTTCTCCAGCCCCAGCCCCTTCGCTAGGTTTTGTAGCTGCCGCCGCCACACATGGGCTTTCGGGTGGGACAGGCCGCCCTCAGCAGATCCCGTGAAGCTGCCGTTTCCAACAAAAACTACTTTTAAATCCGTAAACTCGTCAGTGAGCTGAAGCATCGCTTTTATCATGATATCCTGTCCCTTTATCGGATCCATCCGCCCCACGACCAAGACCATTTTTGTGTCATCCTTTATCCCCAGGTCCGAACAAAACTTGTCCGTTTGAGTACTCGAGGGCTCGGTCCATTTCCTTTCGTCGACGTACGGGTATACCTGGTACGCGTTTCCGTGGTACCCCGCCCTGATTAAGCCCTCGAGATCCCTTTTGCAGCTGACGATAACGGCGTCGAAGGCTTCCATGCACTTGAGGATGAAGTGCCTCATGTACGGATCAACCTTGTCGAGAACGAGGGGTATGTGCCATCTGAGCACCGTGGGTGCGGCCAGCCCTATCATGTTTCCGACCTGCAGCTGTTGAAAATCATGAACATAAAATACATCGATGGGCAAAAGTTCCAGCATCTTGGCGGCGCAGAGCCAGTTGTATTTTGCGTAAGCCACAAATTCTCGTGGTCCGACGTGGTGGGGTTCTAAACCATGCATTTCCTCCCAAAGCCTCTCCTTCATGCGGGTATAGGCCGGCAGGTCTTTGGGGTCGAGCGAAACGTTATGGAGGAGAATTTTTCCAGCAGCCACCCGCTCCGGCCCTACTGGATTCAGGGAAACCCAGTGGGCATTTTCCACTAGGTTTTGCTCGATCATCCTGTTCATTAGTGGGTAGAGGATCTTTGGAACACCACCCGGGCACATTTCATAATCTTCCCCCTCGATGAGCATATCCAGAGGCACCGGATCGGGCAGTTCCCCATATTTTTCCAGTAATTCGGCATGCTGAAGTTTAAACCGGATCAACGGGGTCTGAGAGTTTATACATAGGAGAAGTCCTTTCATCGATGATATTTTATCCATCATCCAATAAAAATCGACCTTCATAAAACTATACGTCAAGCGAGCGGCATGGCGCGAGGCCAACCACTGCTTACCTCCCGGAAGCGCTTTAGAACCCTGTTTATTGCCGTTTTAGAAAGGCAGATGCTTTCAGCACTTTCCTCACGAAGGAAGGAAGGTTGACCAACGCCTGCTGAACCTAGCCGTGCCCCAGCGTTCTGCAGCCCTAGAGCAATAGTCATCCTGTATCATCGACGGGTCTCTTATCCCGATGGCGTAGGGATAGCTGGCGAAAACCAGCAGATATATTTCCTCGTAGAGACTCACGCAATCCCAGGCAGGGACCTCCTTCCTCCCAATCTTTTTTACCGCAGGAGGAAGAGTAAAATATGATGAGCAAGAGGAAGCTCTATATGTGCTCCCTCTGCGCAAACAGAGACACCACGGAGTGCAGCAGGATGGAGAGGCTGGTCATGACCACGTCTCCCTCCAGCTCCTCCTACCTCGCATACTTCAAGCAGTTCAAGGAGATGTGCGTAAGCGGCCAGAAATGGTGGACAGAGGAAGAGAAGCAAGAGGTCCTCAAGGAGCTAGAGAGGCTTGTCGACCGGAGATCTTGAAAGACTTGAGGAGAAGTTTCTGGAGGGCATAGGCGAGCCCCCGCCATCCGTCTTTCGCCCGTCTCCCTTCCAGGAGGAGGCCCTCAGGAGCATCCTCGAGCGTGACACGATAGTGGTCGCTCCAACCGGCAGCGGAAAGACGTGGATAGCCGAGCAGGCCATCAGGGACTTCGTCAAGAGGGGAATTGAGTGCTGGTACACGACACCACTCAAGGCCCTGTCTAACCAGAAGTACGACCAGTTCCGGAGAATCTTCGGTGATGAGAGCGTCGGTCTCCTGACCGGCGAGAGGAAGGAGAACCCTAGGGCCCCGATAATCGTCGCCACAACGGAGATCCTGCGAAACTCCCTTTACGGAGAAGGTGAAGCTCCAGGCTTCGTCGTGCTGGACGAGGCCCATTATCTGGCCGACCCGGAGCGCGGCGTGACATGGGAGGAAGTTATAATCCTATCCCCGCCGGAGACCCGCCTGCTCCTCCTATCTGCGACGATCTCAAACGCCGACGAGATCGCCGAGTGGATGGGGAAGGTGAGGGGAACAGAGCCCCGCCTGATAAAGGTCGGGGAAAGACCGGTCCCACTCAGGTACGGCTTCATGGACAGGCGCGGCAGAATTCTGCCTCTCCGGGAGGGCGTCGTTAAGCAGCTGGGCAGCTCCGACCTGCGTGTTCCATTCAATCCCGTGAGGATTGTTTCAACTCTGGAGGAGAAGGGCCTGACCCCGGTCATCATCTTCCTGCCTAGGCGAAGGGACTGCGACGAGGCCGCGAGCAGGTTTGCGGGCGAGCGGAGCCGCGGCCGTGAGGAAAGAATGGAAATCTTCATGCAGATCGCGAACGAGGTCCCCGTTCTATGGGATCACCCGCTCCGCGATCCGCTGATAGAGGCCGGAGTGGCCCCCCACCACGCCGGTCACCTCACCTGCTGGAAGATGGCGGTCGAGAGGATGCTCTCGGCCGGTCTCATCAGGGCAGTTTTCGCCACAACAACGCTGGCGGCCGGCCTCGACGTCCCCGCTAGGACCGTTGCGCTGCCGACGGTGGTCACGCAGGATGAGGCCGGAAGCCGGCTTCTCTCGCCGCTGGAGTTTCACCAGATGAGCGGGAGGGCTGGCAGGAGGGGCAGGGACCGTGTGGGCTTCGTCATTGTCGTCCCCAGGGAGAGGAACATGCTCTACGATGCTATCAAGCTGGCCAACTCCCAGCCGGAGCCCATAAAGTCCGCCTTCTCCGTGACATACTACCAGATCCTCAGCCTGCTTGGCAGGCACGGCCTGCAGGGGACGATGAGGATTCTGGAGAGGAGCCTTCTACTCCACCAGATGGCGAAGATCGGCAGAAAGAGAGAGAAGGAGGCCAGGAGGAGGCTCATGCAGGAGTTCGGCAAAAGGGTGAACATCCTGAAGAGCCTCGGCTACCTCACGGAGTCGCTCGAACTCACGGAGGACGGTCAGTGGGCGTGGATGATAACGCATGTTTCATTCCTTTATCTTGCGGAGTTTGTCAGAAGGGGGCTCTACAGAGGTACAACGCCGGCCGTCCTTGCGGGCATGGTCGCCGCCCTGATCGGTGAGAGGTCACCGAGGCGTCGGCTGGCTCTGCTGGACATCTCAAGGCTGCAGGTCATCTTCAGGGATGTGTGGAGGATGGAGAAGAGATCCGGCATTCCGGGGGAAAGGGTCTCACCGGAGGAGGCGAGAGGAAGGGCCAGCTGCGTCTACCTCTGGGCCTCTGGTGCCAGCTGGCAGGAAGTGGTAGAACTATCACGCATGGAGGAGGGAGACCTGCAGCGCCTCATCCTCCAGACGGCAGAGGCCCTCCACCAGCTTGAGGGGCTACCGCTGCCCGTTGCCTCCCTCGCCGCCGAGGCCCGCCGTCTGATCCTGCGCGAGCCCGTGACGTGATCTGGTCCGGCGGACGACCAGCATCACCGCCACCAGCACCAGAACGATCACAATCAGGATAAGGATCCAGATTGGGAACCCTCCCTTCTCCCTTACATGGACGGTTGCACCGGAGACCCTGATTTGCACCTCCTGTCCCGACGGGTTCCCGACCAGGACATCAAAAAGTGAGATCGCGGCGGCCCCCGTCGTCTTCCCCCTGCATCTCCAGACGGCGGCCACCCCCTCCTCCCACACCCCGCCGTCATCGTCG
>CAZZKZ010000126.1:0-4955 GCA_964654915.1 Hadarchaeota archaeon (SeqCode) | reverse complement strand
CCCGTCTCCCACAGCCCCTCCCCCGGGACCCGTCCAGCTCTCTCCCCCCCCCCCCCCCCCCCCTCCCCCTTCGCCCCGACGGCCCCCGCCCCGAGGGCGAGCTCAACCAGCCTGTCCAGCTCCGGGCACGAGACCCCTATCTCCTGCAGCAGCCCGTGGTTCTCCACCATCAGCTCCCCGACCCTCCTGAGGTCCATCGAGAGGAGGGCCTCCCTCGCCTCCGCCGCAAGCTCCCTCGCCCTCGCGAATATCCTCTCAAACTTCTCCCTCTCCCGGCCCATCCTCTCCCTCACGCTGGCCACGACCTTCGATGTGTCCGCCACGATCCCCGTGTCCGCCATGATGATCTCGACGCTCCGCGCCAGCCTGAGCCTCTCGATCGTCGGCGGGCTTCCCTTAACAAACCAGAGGACGCCGCCGTAGGTCGCCGCCGCGTTGTCGACCCCGGACGGCGACCCGTGGTAGGCCCTCTCCCCCTCGTAGGCGATCTCGTTCACCCTGTCGTCGTCGAACCCGAGCCCGAACTCGTCCGAGAGCGCGCGGGCGAACGCCACGCACGACGCCGCGCTGGCCCCTATCCCGCTCGCGGCCACCAGATTCCCGCCGAAGGTTATCCTCAGCCCGAATTCCCTCGGCTCAACCCCGGCCGCCGCCAGCATCCTCCTTATCGACTCCCTCTGCTGCCCGAGCTTCTCCTCCTTGTAGCCCGGTGTCGCTGGCCTGAGGTCCTCCACAACCCAGCCCGAGCCGACAGCCCTCTCCACCCTGCACGTCGTGTACCTGTCGATCGCGGAGACTATGCAGGGTATCCCGTGAACAACAAAATGCTCGTTGAAGAGTATGACCTTCCCGTAGCCTCTTCCCTCGCCCATCCTACCCCCATCCGACCGGGAAATCTATAAGCCTTCCGCTCAGAGCACGAAGACGGCCGCCGCCAGGACGGTTGTCCACATCCCCTCCTTGACGAAGGCCGTCTGCGTCACGTTCGTCGTCCTGACGATCTTCCCGGAAATCTTCCAGATCTGCTTCCGCTCGTCCCAGCTCTTGTCTAGGTCGAAAGGCAGGCCGAGCGTGCTCGCCAGCATGGATGCTGCCAGGTTCTCCGCGTACTCCCCGGCCTCCTCAGCCGTCTGCCCGAATGCGTGGTGCTCGCTTATGTACCCGTACATCCCCTTGTCCGCCGGGAGGGCGCACCCTATGCTCGCCGAAAGGAGCCTCCTCCTCTCGTTGCTGCTGCACTTCGAGAGGATGACGAAGACTATCTGACCGTCCTGCAGCATGGCTAGGCCCCTCTCCCTCGGTATGACCTTGCACCCGGGCGGAACTATGCTGGAGACCGGGACGAGGTTGAACCTGGCTATCCCCGCGTTCTCCAGCGCGTTCTCGAACGACCTGAGCATCTCGGGGTCATGGCCCACGCCCTTCGTGAAGAACAGATACTTGGGAACCAAATTCAATTTCCCTTCAGTCCTCCTCGCCGGTCGCCGTCTCCTCTCCCTCTTCCTTCTTCGGCGGGGAAATCTCCTTCTTCGCCGCCGCTATGACGTCGTCTATCCGCAGAATCATTATCGCCGCCTCGCTCGCCGACTTTATCGCCTGAAGCTTCGTCCTCAGAGGCTCCACAACCCCCAGCTTCTTCATGTCCGCCGTCTTCCCCTCGTAGACATCGACGCCCATCCACTTCCCGTCCTCCTTCTCGTGCCTCGCCCTGAGCTCCACGATGATGTCGATCGCGTCCATCCCTGCATTCTCCGCCAGGGTCTTTGGAATTATCTCCAGAGCGTTGGCGAAGGCGTCGATCGCCAGCGCCTCCTTCCCTCCCACCTTCTGCGAGTAGTCCCTCAGTAGCTTGGCGACCTCGACCTCCGGGGCGCCTCCCCCGTAGACGACCTTCCCGTCCTCTATCGCCGCCGCGACAACGCACACCGCGTCGTGCACGGCCCTCTCCACCTCGTCGACGACGTGCTCGCTCCCTCCCCTTATGAGGATGCCCATCGCCCTCGGATTCTTGCAGTCCCTCACAAACGTCATCTTGTCCTCGCCTATCTTCACCTCCTCGACTAGGCCGGCGGTTCCGAGATCCTCCGGCGTGAGGTCCTCAAGGTTCGTGATGATCTTCCCGCCCGTGGCCCTAGCCAGCTTCTCCATGTCCGACTTTTTCGCCCTCCTCACCGCGTATATCCCGGCCTTGGCCAGGTAGTGCTGGGCGATGTCGTCGATCCCCTTCTGGCATATCACGACGTTTGCACCGACCGAGACGATCTTGTCGACCATCTGCTTCAGGATCGTCTCCTCCTCCTCGATGAACGCCCTGAGCTGCTCCGGGCTGGTTATCCTGATCTCCGCGTCCGTCTCCATCTTCTTTATCTCGAGCGGGGCGTCGATGAGCGCTATCTTCGCGTTCTTCACTCTCTTCGGCATCCCGGGGTGAACCCTCTCCTTGTCCAGAATGACGCCGTGGACGAGGACGGAGTCCGCGATGCTCCCTCCTGCCTTCTTCTCAACCCCTATGTGGTCGATGTCAACCCTGTAGCCTCCGTCCGTCCTGTCTGCCACCTGCCTCACAGCCTTCACGACGAGGTCTGCCAGGGCCTCCCTCCCGCTCTCGGCCTTCTTCCCAGTCATCGCCGTCATCGCTATCCTCTTCAGCTTCTCCTCGTCGTCTATGCTCACCGGCTCCGCAATCGAGTTCAGAACCTCTTGGGCCTTCTCCGCCGCCATCCTGTATCCCGCCGCGATTATCGTCGGGTGGATGGCCTGATCGAGGAGCTTTTCAGCCTCCTTCAGGAGCTCGCCGGCGATAACGACGGCCGTCGTCGTCCCGTCGCCCACGAGGTCGTCCTGCGTCTTTGCGACCTCAACCATCATCTTCGCGGCCGGGTGCTCGACCTCCATCTCCTTCAGAATCGTGACGCCGTCGTTCGTGACGACGATGTCCCCGAGGGTGTCCACCAGCATCTTGTCCATTCCCCTCGGCCCGAGCGTGGTCCTGACGGCTTCGGCTATAACCCTGGCCGCCATTATGTTCATCCTCTGGGCGTCCCTCCCCACTACCCTGGTCGCGCCCTCCGACAGCACCAGCACGGGTCTTCCGCTCAGTACCGCGCTCATGTTCAACCCCTCATTTGTAGAGAATCCAACTGACCCGATTTAAATTTTACGCTTTAAAGGTTTTCCCCGCTCATGCGGTCCGCCCCTCCGGAAGCAGAAAGCCCCGCCGGGAAGCTACGCCTCCCACCTAGGCATGTGCGAGATCTTCTCTATTATCATCCCCTCTATCTCGATGGGCGGGCAGGACCTCACGAGCTCGAGCGCCTCGTCAAGCCTTCCCTCGCTCTCGGCGTAGATCTCTATTATCGGCTCCCCCTTCTCCACCTTCGCCCCGACCTTCTTGAAGAGCCTCAGGCCGGCACCCTTGTGGAAAGGAGCCCCGGCGGCTCGAGCGACCTCGTTTATCCTGTCGTTGTATATCCGCGTGATGTACCCAGACGTCTGTGCGCGCACGACCTCGACCTTGTCCCCCACCGGTATGTCCTCCGGCTTCACGTTCGGATCCCCGCCCTGCGCCTCGATTATCCTCTTCATCTGCTCGTACGCCTTCCCTGACCGCAGGATCTCAACAGCCATCTGCCTCCCGAACCCCGGCTGCGCGGCGCCGCCGAGCTCGAGCATCAGTCCAGCCAAGCCCGTAGCCTTCCCGATCAGACTACCCGGGCCGTCCCCCGTCAGGGCCGCGAGGGCCTCCCTAGCCTCCAGGGCCGGACCGATGGCGTAGCCTATGGGCTGGCCCCCGTACGTCAGCGCGGCCTCCAGCTGGACGTTCAGCCTGCGGGCGAGCTCTATGAAGTCGTGCGCCAGCTGTCTCCCGTCCTCCATGCTCTCGACCTTGGCCCCGGGTCCCACCGGGATGTCTATCACTATCCTCTCGGCCCCGACGGCGAGCTTCTTGGCCATCACGCTCGCCAGAAGCTGCGGCTTCGGGTCAATCGCCAGGACCCTCTCCGCCCTTATGATCAGGTCGTCGGCCGGGGCGAGCCTTAGCGCCCCTCCCCAGACCAAGACCGCCCCGATCCTCTCCACTATCGCCTTTATCTCCTCGAGCCTCAGGGAGACGGGCGCCAGCACCTCCATGACGTCGGCCGTCCCGGCGGCGCTGGTTATCGCCCTGCTGCTGGTCTTCGGCACCGTCAGGCCGACCGCGGAGACGATGGGAACCGTGAGCAGGGCATACTTGTTCCCGGCCACGCCACCTATGCTGTGAACGTCCAGAACGGGCTTCCTCTCTATCTCCAGCCTCTCACCGGTCTCGACCATGCTCCTGACCATCGCTACGATCTCGTCCGTCGTCATCCCGCGCGTGTAGACGGCCGAAACGAAGGCCGAAAGCTCCGTCGCCGTGAGGTTGTCCGCCACGATGTCCCTGATTATGCTGTCCACCTCCTCTCGCGTGAGCTCTCTCCCGTCCAGCTTCTTCCTTATCGCGTTCGCCGATGCCGGCCTCGGGGCGAGCGACACCTTCGCCTGCCAGCCGTCCTCCAGCCCGAACTCCTCGACGGCCTCCCTGCACACGCCCAGCTCGCCCGGACCTACAAGATTTCTCGTCGTGTTCGCGACTATCGTGAAGCTGCCCCGGCCCGTGAATATCTTTATCCTGCCACCGGCAACGTGCCCTATCTTCTCCGCGTCCTCCTCATGCATGATCGCGATCGGCTTCCCGGTCGCCATGTCCAGCGACTTTATCCTCAAAACCACAGTCTTCATCAGCGCACCCCCAGAACCAGATTTTCACTTCGGCTTTCTTCTTTTATAACCATTGACGCACGCCTCCTTCATCCTCCTCGCCATCTCCGAGATCTCCTGGAGGCTCTCGAACGGACTCTCGGGTCGTGCGGGGTAAATCCTCGGGGAAAAGCTGCCGCCAGGCACACCGGACGCCCCCCCCGTCGGCCGCAGGG
>CAZZKZ010000125.1:0-2247 GCA_964654915.1 Hadarchaeota archaeon (SeqCode) | reverse complement strand
GCGGCAGGCGTTGGCGCCCGCCGTGCTGGCTCATGACCCTCGCCGTCCTCATCATCATCTTCGGGTTCCTCGCCCTAGGAGGGAGGATATGAGGAAGAAGAAGGAGAGGTTCAGGGCACACGTGATCTCGGTCCCGGTCGTGCGAGGAGAGGGGCACGCGTTCAGCGTCCCGTCCATGGCCACAAGCAGGGTGTACGAGTGCTGGAGCGTACCGAGCGCCTTCGAGCTCGGCGGGAAGAAGTACGTGGTCAGGAGGGAGAGCTTGTTCAGGCCGAGCCGCGGGCTGGTGCTGGACCTCGTCCGCGGCCTGCTCGGGCGCCCGGACGAGTACTGGGCCTACTACCTCGAGGGAGTGCCCGAGCCGATAACGTACCAGCAGCCGGCGATGATAACCGCGGAGGATCTAGCAGCGATGGACGCCGAGCAGATAACGGTCAAGGGAATCGCCAAGCCGGTGGCGGAGAGGATAGAGGCCGAGGTGAGGGCCGGCAAGCTGAAGCTGGTTGTGATAGTGGTGATCGTCGCGGTGATGATCGCCGCCATGTTCCTCGCCCCGAGGCTCGTCGCCTTTTTCAGGGGAGGTGGGTGAGTGGAGGAGGAAATCAGGGAGGAGATAAGCAAGGAAAAACTCATCGAGATCCTGTTCAGCAGCCCGACGAAGCAGAGAATAAACCTGGTCGCCGCGATACAGACCCCCGAGCTCTTCCGCACCATCCTCCTGTACCGGTTCCTGGGGATGATGGGCGTGAGAGAGGCGAAGATGTTCGGGGACCTACTGCTGGAGCTGAGCGTGAGCCTCGGGAGGCTAGGCAGGCAGGACGCGATCCAGCTGGTCTCGCAGGCACCGGAGAAGGTCCAAGTCATCGGGGAGGAGGGGGAGGAGAAGTGAGCGAGGAGAAAGTGAGGTTCCCGAAGCCGGGGCTGATGGCGATAGTGCGGAACCAGCTCGCCCTGCTCGAGATGCTGGACACCCTGATCGCGGAGGACAGGGGCGTGAGGCCGGAGGAGAGGGAGAAGTGGATGCAGATAGTCTCGTACGCGCTCCTGGGCTTCGGGACGAACACCCAGAGGGTCATGGCGCTGAAGGCGGAGGAGCTGGGCGGGACGGTGGATGTGAGGAACGTCGAGGAGGCCCTCCGCATGCTCCCGTACGTGAGGGACGTGAGGGACTGGAGGGCAATCTGGCGGACGCTGAGGGCGGACGTCCTGCGGATCTTTCCCCACGTGATTAGGGAGGCGTTCACAATCACGCGGGAGATAGCGGTCAAGGAGGACAGGCGGCCGGTCGGGGTCGCGCCAAAGATAGTCCTGGAGGGGTGAGCATGGAAGAAATCGTGGAGGAGATCAAGAGAATCAGGCGGACGGGGGAGATCCCGAAGTACGGGGACATCCTGTCGGCGGACATCGACGGATTCCCGTACCGCCCGAAGCACCAAGGGTCGCTGAACCTGGCGAAGAAGATCCTGCACGCGAACGAGACGGGGGAGTTCGTCGGGGCCGTCATCGAGGGGGAGATGAGGATCGGCAAGAGCACCTACGCCCTCCTCACGGCTTTTGACGTCTTCCACTCCCTCGGCTTCGAGCAGAAGAGGGCGTGGGAGCTCACCCTCCTCTCAACGTACTTCGATGCCGGGAAGGCGTTCGGCGACCTCATGAAGTGGCAGACGGAGCACGTCCAGAGGTGGCCGGTGATAGTCCTAGACGACGCCGGCGTCGCCGTGGGGAAGTGGAAATTTTTCGTCGACAACCTGAGGAAGGAGTACGAGATGTACACCGCGGAGGTCCAGCTCATCGGATCGAGGGTAGCCGGGCTGCTCGTCACGGTCCCGGCAGTTGACATCGTGCACGCGTCAATGAATCCGAAGAAGAACAGGAGCTTCCTGGGGGTGATGGTCATACCGGGCGCCAACTCGAGGGAAAGGGAGGCGAGGGGGTACAAGTGGATCATCAAGCCGTCGCAAGATTCCGAGATCTACGCGAACTACTACAGCAACACGCCCAACTTCATAGACACTTTCACCGTGGACAGCCTGCCGGTGCGCTGGTACGCCCAGTACTTCTACTGGAGGATGCTGTTTAACGACGCCGCGCAGAGGTACAGGGAGAGGATAAGGGACAGGCTCGGACCGAAGCTAGTCGATCTTGTCTCGGAGACGTTTGGCGAACTTTCCGGCGAGCTGGACGTACTCGGCGGCGACTCCGGCGGGCTTCCAGCCGGAGGAGCCAATGAGGTCGAAGACCGCCGCC
>CAZZKZ010000124.1:0-4180 GCA_964654915.1 Hadarchaeota archaeon (SeqCode) | reverse complement strand
GCCCACGAGAGGTGTAGGAGGTGGCCCCCCCGCCCCGGGGCGGGTCGGGGCGGCACCAGCGTAGTCGTCCCCCATTTGCGGCTGGTCGCCTGGCCGCTCTGCCAACCCCCCGGCCCCGCCAGAATTCCGCTCGGCCTGCCCGAGCCGTCGTCCAGCTCCAGCCTGAACCTCCAAGTCAGATCCTGGCCGGTCTGGTACAGGTAGACATCAAACTCCCTGAGGGTCTTGGAGGACTGCGCAACAAACCTGATCGAGACCTTCTTCTCCGGGGAGTCCAAGTTGGTCCACTCGGTGTAGTAGTAGGAGGCCGCAAAATCGTTCCCCCAGTACCTCGCGGGCGACAGAGCCAGCTCACCCGATGTGAAGACCTCCGCGTTTTCGAATTCTCCCAGCTGAAACTCTCTGAACTCGCTGACCCAGCTTCCCGTCCAGATTGACTGAGCTGGAGGCAGATCCGGGCCGGCGGCCGAGGCCAAGGGAAAAAAGAGCAGGAGAGATAGAAGGAAAATCTGTGGGAGAATCCTGATCCGTGGAAATCCGAGCAGAATTGAGGCCAGGGAGATTCCGGCCACAAGCACACCGATGGCGATGGCCGCGATCGCGTAGGCGCTGGTCGGGGCCGGGACCGCCGGTCGGACGGCCTGCTGCGGCTCCATCGTGCCGCGAATCACCAGCTCGCGCCTGTTCCCGCTAGCATCGGAGGCCGTGACCCTCACGACATTGGGACCCGGTGAAAGCTTAACGGTGGTCTCGAACTCTCCCGGCTCGAAGAGGACGGGAATGCCGTTCACCTCAACCCTAACTGGATTGCTGTCGCTGACATGACCCTTCACCAGTATCCTGTCCTGATCTGTCCTGAAACCGTCCCTCGGTTCGATCAGCACGATTTGCGGAGGTGTCCTGTCCGGGGCGTATTTCACAGAGAAGCTCCTCAGAACCGGGGAAAGCATCCCGAATCCGCGCAGGGTGGCCATCACCTGGAGGTACCTGCGGTTGAAAACCGGGCTCGTGATCTTGCCAGACTCCAGCGGAGCCCAGTCGGACCACAGGAAGCCGTCGGCGGAGGATCTTGTGGCGAACTCCACCGATGTGCCGGGTGGAATCTCCGCATCCCACGTGAGCTCGCCCCAGTCGTCCACATAACCCAGAAGAATCGGCTGGCTCACGAAGATTCCCTCGCGCTCGACCATCGGGTAAAATTCGACCATCAAATCGCTCAGGGAGGGTGAAACCTCCTCAACCGAGGATGTCAGCTCAATTCTGTACTGGAAGTAGCGATACCTTCTGGCAAGCTGCTGCCCGGATGCGACGGCTATCCAGTCCGTCCAGTTCTCCGGGGGTGAGGGCTCATCGTCGGGGTTGCTGTCCGATCCGAATCTAGCGGTCACTGCTACCGATGTCGCATACGGCCTCGATGCCTCAACACCGATGAAGTCAATCATCAGGGTTGTTCCGACAGCGTCCGTGTTGTCCTCATCCTCAAATTTCACGAAGAGGTTCTCTCCACCGACCAGATAGTCCCCTATGCTTGGAAGATTCAGGGTCACCCAGCCCGGAGTTGTTGGAAGAACCGCCAGATCAACCCAGCTGGAGGATTTTTCTCTCCAGACCGAGATCCTCACGTTCTCATCGGCGGGGACGCTGTAGCCGGCTATCATGAGTCTCACATTCTCGCACTGGTTGTCCAGACCCGTCAGGACATACCCCCACCGGACCGCGTAGGCCTTTCTCGTTGTATGGAACTCGATGAGAAGTCTGTCAGCCAGTAGCCTGTGGGACGATGAGGCAGATGACCGTATTCTTACCCTCACCCGGTTGTCTGAAGATATGTACTTATTGTCGGAAACCGACACTACTAGAGTGTTCTCGACTGCACTGTTCCCAGAGTGCTCCAGCGAGTTCTCGAGGTATTGGCCGGATGTCCAGTCGTATATCCCGAGGTAATACGTGCCGGCATTTTCGGACGAGAAGTTCAGCAGGACGCTTATTCGATCAAGCGAGTGACCCGCAGGGAGGCTAAACTGAACGGAGCTCTCGACCGATATGGTAAAAGTTTGAATCACTTGGGGATATCTCCAGAAGCTGCTGTCGCCGTATGCCCTTAGCATGTAGAGATACGTTCCGTCGAAGGCGAGCCTGTCGTTCGCGTTGCTAACGGTCGCCGGTAGGCTAGCCATGTTCTCCCACCTGTTCTCGCGGACGACGAACCTGCCGAAATGCGGCGTTGTTCTTCCCACCGTCGCATATATGTAGTTCTCGTTCACGACCTCCTGGGCCCCTCCGGCCCCCCAGTTCCCCCAAGCGGATAAAGTGTCCGCGAGCCTCTCCCAAGTGTTGTCAGATATCCTGTACCTCCAGTACTGCTGTGTACCACCGATCCCGTAGTAGAGGTAGCCGCCGAGCGCGGCCAGAGAGGACCCGCTTGCCGGTCCGGGCGGGGTGCTCCCGGAAAGCATGCTGAAGAGCTTAGTCCATGTGTTGGAGCTTATCGAGTAGACGTAGAGGCCGTTGTCCGTCCCCCTAAAGACACCGTATATGTTGTCCCCGTTTTCCCATGCAAGAGAGCTGCCGGAAAGCTGTGTGGTGGGCGTATCCGCGAGGGTCGTCCAGCTGTTGTCGGGTATGCTATACCTCCAGAAGTTCGGGGTGTAGGATCCGCCCCTCGTGATGTATATGTAGTTGTCCCCGGTCCAAACCATCCCGCTTCCCGCGGTCGCCGAAGCCGGAAGCGGGCCCATGTTTTCCCAGAGATCTGCCCCGATATCGTAGCGGTACAGGTTCCGGGTGTCGTGCGCATACACATATTTCTTGCCGGAGAGCCTGTTCTCAGCGTAGCAGGCGGCGGCATTGCCGAGAAGACCCGGCCAGCTTGCCATCGAGACCCAGTTGTCAACAATCGTTCGCAGCTCCTCCGAGTTCACCTCGAAGTAAATCCCGTCGTCGTCGTTCATCAGGTCTGGAGAGTTCAGGTTCTCGCCCTGCAGGACCTCCGTCAGCTGCTGGTTCTCCGGGATGGTCTGCTGCTGGAATCCGATGACTTCCTCCGAGATGTCCTCAAACACGTTGTCCGCGCTGACCGTCTGCAGGTATGTTCTGAGAGGCAGGGGAGCCGGAGGTGTCTCGCCGAGACCGCTGGAGTTCTGCGGGTTTCTCACGGACCTCAGCACGAAGTCGAAACCGTTGTTGTCCGTGTCGCACGCGTTCCCGAGGTTTTCATGGGCGCCCCCGGCCGACATGTCCGCCGCCGTCGAGGTCGGAAGGGCCTTCCGCTCGACGCTCCTGTTGTTCGCAGAGGTCCCATGGTTGGGTGCTGGCTGGCCCTCCTCCGTGTAGTTGTGCCCGGTTCCGTAGCTCACGGCATCGATCACACCGCCCGAGGAGTCTACGATCCTGAGATGACCGCTGTCGGCTATCGCGGAAGAAAACGTTGCATCAGCCTGAACGCCGTCTATCGTGCCCCCCGGATAGCCGTTCTCGTTGACCATCAGGTAAAAGCCGTGGGCGGGAATCACCGCTCCGCTCGGGAAAGCGACCCTGTCGTACCATGTCGTCCCGGTCGCCGATCGGTACTGAACCTTCCAGCCGGAGAGATCGACATCCGAGGAGGTCGGGTTGTACAGCTCTATGAACTCCTGATAGGCGTTGTCCGGTCCCCTAGTTGCGAACTCGCTTATCACCACGTGGGTAGCGGGGTTCCAGACCGACTGAAGCCCAACCCTCGCAACGCCTCCCGGGAGGACCGATGGTTCGTCAGATGCCGAAATCCGCCTTGAAAGCGAGCCCACCGGCACGCCCGCCAGCCAAGAAATTGTGCCCCATTCCGCCTCCGCACCCGCGTCAAACACGGAGGAGAGAATGGTGTGAGAGCCCGTGAACTTCGGCGGTTCGTACCTCCAGAAGCCGGTTGACCCGTGACCGCGCAGGAAGTAGACCTTCCCGTCGACAGCAGCGATCCTGCTGCCGCTTCTCTTGCCAACGCCCTCGGGCAGATGGCGAAGCCTCTCCCACGCATTCGTTCTGATGTTGTAGCGGTAGAAGTTGTCGGCGTAGACCGACCCCCCGCTGTCTCCCCCCTTGACGGCGTAAATATAGTCGCCTCCGGGCCAGACAAGAAAGCCGCCGGGGGCCGCACCCGGCCCTGCCTCCCGCCACTCGGCGTCTGCGCGCGGAGGAGGGCGTC
>CAZZKZ010000123.1:0-1545 GCA_964654915.1 Hadarchaeota archaeon (SeqCode) | reverse complement strand
CCACCACGCAGTGCCGCCGCGGCGGGGTCCTACAGGGAGATAGCGGCGGAACGTCTGCCCGTGACCGGAGGCCACCCCTGGCGCGGGACGGGCGGGCTCGGGGCTCCCGCGCAGAACCCCGCCATGAGGGTTACCTGGTGGAGGACGCCGGAAGGCTTACCGTGAAGCCGGGGGTTAGTGTGCCGGGGGACAGCGGGGGCCCACCTCTCACGACCTGCACCACTTCACGACGTCCTCGAAGAGTTTCGAGCCGTCGCAGGGCTTCAGCCTGAACCTGTTTCCCCTCTTCCTGTAGTCCTCGGCGACGGTCTCCGGGTCAGCCTGATCGGGCGTAAAATCCTCCAGCTCGTCGAGGTCGACCGGGACGGAGATCAGACCGGTCCTGTGGTGCATTGAGTAGGGGGCCCTGACGTCCCCCATCGGCTTTATTATCGAGGCGTCGAGGAGGACCCTGTCCTGCCTGTCCTCCTTCCTCGCCGTCTCGGACGTCGTGAGGCCCGGGAGCCTCGCGGCGACCCTGCTCTCGACGAACCTCACGATGTCCGAGTAGAACGTGAAAAAGTTCTTGGTCCTCCGCTCCGTCTTCAGCTTCTTCGGCTGGTAGCCGGCCGGGAGATCGTGGGGCTTGAAGGTCGCCCAGAGCTGGAAG
Source organism: Hadarchaeota archaeon (SeqCode) (assembly GCA_964654915.1). Taxonomy (GTDB): domain Archaea; phylum Hadarchaeota; class Hadarchaeia; order Hadarchaeales; family Hadarchaeaceae; genus JAVZGN01. The sequence continues at coordinate 896 of CAZZKZ010000123.1, read as the reverse complement.
CCCCTGGAGCCGCTGAACTTCGCGGCGGGCTCAACCCCGTAGCCGGCGAGGACGTCGGCGGCGGCCGCAACCACTTTCTTCGTCTGGTCGAAGCTGACCTTCCTCCCGGCGTCAAAGTCGATGACCAACCAATCTGGCCTGTCGCTCCCGATCCTGTGGATATAGGGGATGAAGTCTATGCCGTGGATGTCCAGCCAGTACTGGATGTCCTCCTCGCTCTTTATCGTTATCCACTTCGGGCCTAGCTTGCGCTGGAGCCACGCCCTACCAGTGAATAGCCTGAAGACCGAGACATAACGGTCCCTGCAGAAGTCGAGGATAACATCGCTGACCTGCGGGTAGTAGCGCTTCGCCCTGTAAACCTTCAGGTAGTCCTGGTTGAGCTCGTCCCTTATCTCCCTCCACCTTCTCTCGAAGAAGTCGCGGCCGGCCGGCGAGAGGGCGTACTCCCCGTCTCGCTCCTGGACGAGGCCCCTGGAGGCGAGGGAGTCCAGAAGGTTCTTCGTTTCCTCCGGGGTGAACTCCCTGCCCGCGTCCCTGCAGAGCTTCTCCCTTATGTGCTCGAGGTCGACGAACTTCCCGGCCCTCTTTATGGCGAGGGTCATGAGGACATGGTCGGCCGGGGAAGCCGGCAGGCCCCTCACCTCCCCGCGAGCTCGTCCAGCTTGCCCGGGATTCCCAGCTTCTCGGCGCAGCTCCAGCAGATGAAGAGGCCCTTCGCCTCGTCCGGCCTGACGATCTTCACGTAGCCCGAACCCATGCTCATTATCTGTATCTGCCTGCCGCAGCCCAGGCACTTCGGTCCCTTGGCCCTCATCGTGTAAACTGTTGGAGGATGCGGAATTTATACCTACCACGGTTGGAGACCGGCCGCCGTCCTCCCGCGCTTTGCACAC
>CAZZKZ010000122.1:0-3304 GCA_964654915.1 Hadarchaeota archaeon (SeqCode) | reverse complement strand
GTTGCCAGGCTGCTCGCCGTCGCTAGCCCTCCCTCAGCCTGATCCTGGCGCTGGGGTTCTCCAGAATTTCTCTCTTGAAGACCTCCTCGAAGGTCTCGCCGGGCAGCAGAACCCTCCTTATGAAGAGACCCGTGTGGCCGCTCTCTGCCCTCTTCGTGAGGACCTGGACGCGCTCCCTGACGATGTCCGGGCTGACGCCGAGGATTCCCGCAACCTCCTCCTCCCTCCCGATGACTGACATCTCGACGTGCCCGTGCGGGGTGGGCTGGATGAGCATAAGCCTCTTGTCAACCCCGGCCACCCTCTTTCCCTCCCTGAGCCCGTCCGGGTCAAGGGCCCCGCCGAAGTGGTAGAACTCGAGCTCGAGCCTGGTCGGCCTGAGGAGGGGAACGGTGACGGAGGTCCTCTCACCGAGGTAGATGTGGGCCTTCGGAAGCTGCCAGGGGGTCGCCATGACTATCTCCCTCCCGGTGACCTCGAGGCCGCCCGAGGCGAGGGCGATCTCCGCCAGATAGGGCGGCGGGCACGCCTGAAGGAAGATGTCGATGTCGCTCTCCCTGTCCACATCCCCTCTCGCGATGCTTCCGTGGACGATCGGGTCAAATGAACGGAGGATCTCCATGATTCTCCCGGCCTCCCGCCTCAGCTCCCCGAGAATCCTCCACCTCTCCTCTGAGTAGACGACCTCCCTGATCTCCCCGGCCCTCTCTGGCCTGACCATACAATCAGATCTCTTCCGCCGTATTTATGATCCCGGGTGGACCGCGCCCATAAATATGCCAGATAACCTCATTTGATGGAGGAGGGGGTCATGAACGATCTGGCCTTGTTCCTCGCCGCGGTCGCCGCGATCTGGGTGATCATACTCCTCACCCACCGCAGGCTCTCTCTGGCGAAGAGGGGCTTCACGCTCTCCCCCGGAGTTCTCATGTGGAGGACGAGCAGAGGTCTGGGCGCGATAGACCGGCTGAGCGGGAGGTTCAGGAGGTGGTGGATCGCCTACGGCACGGCGGCAGTCCTCCTCGGAATCGCTCTGATGTTTTCGGTCTTCGGCGGCATCCTGTACAACGCCGTCCTCTTCATTCTGCAGCCCGCTAAGGCGGCCCCGGGCGTCAGGTTCATCCTGCCAGGCACGGCTCCGGGTCTGACGGTCGCCGTCTGGCTGGTGGCCGTCGGTGTCGTCCTGATAGTCCACGAGTTCTCCCACGGCTTTCTCCTGAGGTCGCAGGGCCTCAGGACGAAGTCGGTCGGGCTCCTCCTCTTCCTGTTCATACCGGGGGCATTCGTTGAGCCGGACGAGAGGGAGCTGAAGAGAAGCAGGCCGGACAAGCGGGCGAGGGTGTTCGCCGCCGGACCCATTGCGAACGTCCTCATCTCGATGGTCTTCCTCGCCGTTCTTCTGGCTGCGGTTTCCCCGAGGCCCGGCGTCTACGTCTGGGCGGTGGCCGAGAACAGCCCGCTCGCGGGGGAGAACATACTCGGCGCGAGAATACTCTACCTCGACAACATCCCGGTCGGGTCGATCGATGATGTGGGGGCCTTCAGGGACAACCTGAGGTCGGGCGGGAGGAGGGAGTTTGAGCTCGTCACGGACAGGGGGAGATTCACGGCGGAGATGGTGACGGCGGAGAACGGGGACAATCTCCTGCCTTTTGTGGCGGCGCAGGCCCTCCCGAGGGCGGATTTCCTGCACCCCCTCAACCTAGCCTTGCTGGCTTATGGAATCATCCTAGGCGACCCCATCTTTCACCCTTACCTATACAGCCACGCCGTTCCGTCCTTCGCCGCCGACCTCCTCAAGTGGCTTTTCGCTCTGAACTTCGGTGTGGGCCTGTTCAACCTTCTCCCGGCCAAGCCCCTGGACGGCGGCTACGTGCTTGAGGCCATCCTCGAGAAAAAGATCTCTAGGAGGAGGGCGGCCCGGATATCCCACGCGATGTCACTCGTCGTTCTTGTCCTCATCATCATAAACCTCCTGCCGGTGGTGGTGTGAGGGTCAGATTGAGATGGATGGGGAGGGAGGAGGAGCTGGAGCTGGCGGAGGGCTCCTCCGTCCTTGACCTGCTCGCAAAGCTCGGTGTGTGCAGGGAGACGGTCGTCGTCTCCGTGAACGGGAGGATAGTCCCGGAGGAGAGGGTCCTGAGGGAGGGGGATGAGGTAGTTGTCCACCCCATCGTCACGGGAGGGTGACCCGCGCTGCTCCCTCTGCGGGAGGCTGGCCGTCTACCACAGGAGGTACACCGGGGACTTCCTGTGCGACCGCTGCCTCTGCGAGAGCGTGGAGAGGAGGTTCCTGAGGACCGTCAGGAAGCACGAGATGATAAGGCCGGGGGAGAGGGTGGCCGTCGCCGTTTCGGGGGGAAAGGACTCCGTGACTTGCCTCCACCTCGTGAGCGGGTTCGCGGAGAGGAGGAAATGCGAGGTGGTGGCCCTGACGGTTGACGAGGGGATAGCCGGCTACAGGGAGGGCGGGGTCGAGGCGGCCAGGGAGAACGCGAGGATGCTGGGCGTCGAGCTTTTCGTCGTCAGCTTCAGGGATGCTTTCGACCACACGTTGGACGAGATGGTGAGGATGGCATCCGAGAGGGGCGAGCCCCACGGCCCCTGCACCTACTGCGGGACGCTGAGGAGGTCCCTCCTGAACCGGGCCGCGAGGGAGGTCGGGGCCGACAGGCTGGCGACGGCCCACAACCTGGATGATGAGGTTCAGTCGATAATGCTCAACTACATCAGGAGCGACGTCTCAAGGCTGCACAGGCTCCTTCCGGCCCTCGAGCGGAAGGAGGGGTTCGTCCCCAGGATAAAACCGATGAGGGAGATCCCGGAGAAGGAGGTGGCGATCTACGCGATGCTGAAGGGCTTCAGGATCCACTGGGGAAGATGCCCCCACAGGAGGGGAATCCATGTGGAGGTTGAGGACTTCCTCAACAGGCTGGAGGCGGGGCACCCGAACTCGAAGTTCATGATTCTGAGGATGTTCGAGAGGATCAGGCCAGCGCTGGAGAGTCTGGTTAAGGGTTTTGAGGTGAGGCCTTGCTCGGTCTGCGGCGAGCCCGCGGCATCGGAGATCTGCAGGAAGTGCGAGCTTCTGGGGGAGCTCGGGATAGAGCACTCCAGGAAAAGGCTTATTCCGACGGGCGACGAGGGTTTTTCGGCGGCGGGCTAGGCGGGGGGCTGCCCCTCCCCTCTGACCACAAACGGGGCTGATGGTGGGCCGAAGGTCCGGGGGCGGCGCCGGAACCGGTCGCACGCGCCGTCTCTCCGCGCTGAGGCCCCGTCCCGCTGGGCCGGCGGCGGCGGGGCC
>CAZZKZ010000121.1:0-1516 GCA_964654915.1 Hadarchaeota archaeon (SeqCode) | reverse complement strand
GGACAGGTAGCAACCTATAGTGAAAGCGATGAAATAGTCTCACACATGAGCGAGCTTCTCAGCATGACAGAGGAGATGCTCGAAGAAGCCAAGAAAATGCTTGAAAATCCGTCCCCAGAGTAAATTTTCCTGTTTCAGCGGTGAACTCGAAAGGATCTGAAGTACTTTTAAGCTCAATAAACCAATACTAATAGCCGATTCTGCTCAATCCAGCCTCAAAGCTAGTAAATGTTATGAACCCAGTACCTCGCTTGCGGATGAGAAAACACCCCTTTTTAAAGGCGAAAAGTCGCAGGATGGTGCCCCCGGCCGGATTCGAACCGGCGTCTGCGGGTCCAGAGCCCGCAAGGATTGACCTCTACCCCACGGGGCTCCAGACTACCTTCCGGGTCCTCCGCCAATAAAGCCTTACCCCGTGAGCTCGCGGAGCCTCGAGTCTATCACCCGCGCCAGGTCGGCCGGACCGACGACGACGCAGGGCACGCCCTTCAGCCTGGCGAGCTCGCCCACCCTCGGCTCCTGCGAGACCAGTATGCAGCCGCTCCCGGCCGCGAAGCCGACGATCTGGACGTCGGAGGCCCCCTTGAGCCCCACGTCGTCGACCGTGAGGACCTCCCATCCAAGGACCTGCAGGAACGGCTTCAGCCCGGTGTACATCTCGTCGAGCAGAATCCTCGCACCCATGCCAACCAGCAAACTGCGACCCCCATCGTTTTTTACCTAACGGTCGAACTGTTGTCTGGGGGGCGGGATGCCCAGGGCCGTCTGGAAGGGCGCCGTATCCTTTGGCCTCGTGAACATACCCGTCAGGCTCTACAGGGCGACCAGGGACAGGACCATCTCATTCCACATGCTCCACCGCGAGTGCAAGACTCCCGTGAAGTACAGGAAGTGGTGCCCGAACTGCCAGAGGGAGCTCGAGGACGGGGATCTCGTGAGGGCCTTCGAGCTGGCGAAGGGGAAGTTCGTCGAGCTCACGGAAGAGGAGCTGGAGGGCCTCAGGGTGAAGAGCACGAAGATAATAGAGATAAGCGGCTTCGTCGGCCTCCAGGACGTCGACGCGATCTACTTCTCCGACCACTACTACCTTGTCCCGGAGGAGGGCGGCGAGAGGGCCTATGCCCTCCTCCTGCAGGCCCTCAGGGAGACCGGGTCGGCCGCCGTCGGGAGGATCACGATGAGAAACAAGGAGCACCCGGTCCTGCTGAGGCCCGGGGATGCCTGCATAAACCTCGTCCTCCTCCACTACCCCGACGAGATCGTGGAGCGGAGCGAGCTGCCGGAGATCCAGCGGCTGCCCGAGACCTCCGAGAGGGAGAGGGAGTTGGCCAGGAAGCTCGTCGAGCAGATGAGGGGAGAGTTCAGGCCGGAGGAGTTCAGGGACACCTACCGGGCGGCCGTCCTGGCGCTCGTCAGGCAGAAGGCGGAGGGAGACGGCGTCAGCCCCGCGAGGCCGGCCGAGCGCCCGTCGGCCGCCGACCCCCCGCACGGCCGCCCGGGCCGCCAGACGGCCCTC
>CAZZKZ010000120.1:0-4645 GCA_964654915.1 Hadarchaeota archaeon (SeqCode) | reverse complement strand
GATGCGTGAACAACGTTCTCCCTCGTCGACGTCCCGAAGTCGCCCCTGATCGTCCCCCTCCCAGCCTTCGCCGGGTCCGTGCAGCCGACGATCCTCCGCAGCACCCCGACGGCGTTTTCCCCCTCGACCACCATCACAACGACATCTCCGGACACCATGAAGTCGACCAGGGGCCCGAAGAAGTCCTTCCCCCTGTGGACCTCATAAAGCCTCTCCGCCATCTCCCTGCTGAGATGCATCCTTTTCTCGGAGATTATCCTCAGCCCGGCCCTCTCAACCCTCCGCCTGACCTCACCGACCAGCCCTCGCCTCACGCCGTCGGGCTTCACTATCAGACAGCTTCTCTCCAAACTCCACCCGGTTAACAATATGTCAACAGGATTTTTACGCCTTGACGGTCAGGCGGAAGCCTTGCCGCGGGCCCTCCTCGACCTCTCCGTCCACCTGACCTTCTGCGGCTTTCTGCCCAGCTCGTGGTTTCTCTCGCACTTGCTCGAGCAGAAAAAGAGCACGCTGCCGTCGTTTCTCACGAACATCATCCCCCTGCCCGGCTCCAGCCTTCCCCCGCAGAAGCTGCACTTCCTCACGGCCGGCATTCTCACGGCACCCTGATCTCCCTGGCCTCCCTCTCCGTCTCCCTGAGTATGAGAATGTCCCCTATCCTGACCGGCCCCTTAACGTTCCTGATGATGATCCTTCCCTTGTCCCTGCCCTCCAGTATCCTGCACTTCACCTGCAGGATCTCGCCAGTGACCCCCGTCCTCCCCCTTATCTCTATGACCTCGGCGGGGTAGCCAAGTCCCTCCTCCTCCGGCATCTCTATCACTTCTTGATTTCCCTCAGCTTCTCTAAAATCTCGCGGAGGAGATCCGCAGCCTCACCCGGCTCGATCACCGCAGCGGAGCCCGAGGCCACCTGCAGGCCAGCGGCAGTTCCCAGATCCTTCTTGCTCGGCACGTAAATGTACGGTATGCCCTTCTCCTCGCACAGCGGCGGAAGGTGCGCGACCACCTCGGGCGGGTCAACATCCTCGGCTATCACCACCAGCTTCGGCTGCTTTCTCTCGACGGCCTTTGTGACCTCGTTCGTTCCCCTCTTTATCTTCCCCGTCTCCCTGGCCCTCTCGACGAGCAGGTAGACCTTCTCCGCGAGCTCCTGCGGGACCTCGAACTTCACATGTATGGGCTTCGCCAACTTCATTCACCTCCTTCAGGCATCACCTTCATCATTCATTGGTCTTTTAAAACTACTGCTTCCCGGAGTTTAAAGGCTTTCGTCCTCTGTGGTTTCGGCACCTGCCTGAACTTCCCTGACCTCCAGTTTCCCCCTGAAAGCCCCGAGGGTCTCCAGCAGGCGGTCCCCCCACCTCCCGTCGTCCAAGAGAACGATCCTCCTGTACATGCTCCCGTTCCTCTCGAGAAAGTCCCTCAGGGCCCCCGCGGCGGCCTCCAGTCCCTCCCGGTCAACCTCCCCCGGCACCTCGTTCTGCGTCAGCGGGTAGATATCCTTTATTTCCTCGGGGACAGGCCCGAAGGGCGGCAGTATTTCAACGAAGTAGGCTCCCTCCCACTCGTCCCTCCTCACTCTATCCGCCAGATGGAACGGGAAGAGGACGAGAACCTCAGCCGCGGGCGGTTTGATCCTCCCCATCCTGATCCTGTGCCTGACGACCTCCGGCCTGCGCGCCGACTCTGGCCCCAGATAGAAGAACGCGGATCTCTTGCTCACAGGGTCAAACCTCTCCACGAACTCCGAGTATCTCATGAACCTCCTCAGCCCTTCCAGCAGCCTGGGATGTGACCTGCACCTCTGCTGCAGCAGGTCGAAGAGCCACCCCTCGGCGATTGCCTGCCTGATCCTCCTGATCTCCTCGAAGCTCACATAGAGGTTGTGCATGGCGAGGAACCTCACCCTCTCCTCCGGCCCCATCTCCGGGATGTCTGATGCGTCCAGCCCCGAGCAGACGGGACAGCTGCACGGCAGCCACTCCAGCTCCTCCACCCTCATCGTCCCGTTGACCGTCATGTACCTCCCGTCCCTCGCGTAGAGGGCGTAGGCCGCCGAGTCGAAGAGATCGCACCCCATCGCCGCGCCCAGCGCGAAGACCATGGGATGACCGACCCCGAAGAGGTGGACGGGTTTGCCGGGCGGGAGGTTCCTCTTCGCCGCCATCGCCAGATCGACGACCTCGGCGTACCTGTAGCTCTCAAGGAGCTCAACCGGGCTCCCGATGGCGTAGACGTCGAAGTCGAGCCCGGCCATCCTCCTCGCGCACTCCTCCACGAGATCCGTGAAGAGTCCACCCTGAACGGGCCCGCACCAGAGGATGTCCCCCCTGACCCTGATCTTCATGAGCTGCTCGGCCCTCTCCAGGGTCACCCTCACGCTCTCCTCCGCCGCCCTCCTCGTCACCCCGACTCCGGTCGGCACATCCAGAATCGTCGCTATGTCCGGTCCTATCGCCTCCTGATAGCGGACGATCTCCTCCGGCGTGGCGTCGATCACCCCGTACCTCAGAATCTGATAGCCGCCGCTGTCGGTCATCACCGGCCCCTCGTAACCGATGATCCTGTGCACCCCGAGCTCGGTCCCCCTCTCCCCGTAGTGCTTCTTCACGAGGTAGGCGTTTGTGATGAATATCTCCGTCCCGGCCTTCCTCATCTCCGCCGGCTTCAGGAAGATGTCGACAGGGTTGATGACCGGCATGAGGGCCGGCGTCGTCACCCTCCCGTGCGTTGTTTCGAACCTTCCGACCCTGGCCAGCCCATCCCTGCAGATTATCTCAAAGTCTCCGGGCCCGGCCATCCCAGCCCCTACCTTCAGCAAACCTCAACAGACACTGTACTTCCCCTCGGCCAGCTCCATGCAGAAAACATCAATTCTGTCCAGCTCGCCCTCGATTATGTCCTCTATCCTCTCCCTCACATCCTCAACCCTGACACCCCTGTCGGGGATGACCCTGGCCGCCGCCAGAGCCGGCTGGTCTATCGGTTTTCCTATCTGGCTCACGAGCCACACGTAAACCTCCCTGAGCCCGTTGACCTGCCTGTAAACCTCCTCCGCGATCTTGTGAGTGAGTATGTTGTAGATCTTTCCAACATGGCTCACCGGATTCTTGCCCGCCGCCGCCTCGGACCCGACGTGCCTGTTCAGCGGGATAACCCCATTCGGCCTGTTGCCCCTGCCCACCTGCCCCGAGTCGGCCCCGTCCGCGCTCGTCCCCAGAACGGTGAGGTAGATGCCGTCGACTCCCCTTCCTCTGACATCCAGCGTGTTCAGCTTCAGGTCGACCTCCATGTCGGTTTTCTCGCTCACGAACCTCCTCACCCTCTCGTAGACCTCCTCCTTCCTTCTGAAGTAGTCCTGCTCGCTCTCGATGAACCTGTCGACGAAGGCTGCCCCTATCGTCAGCGAGAGCCTGCTGTTCGTCCTGAATCCCATCACCTTCACGTCCTCCCCGACCTCGGGAAACTCCCTCTTGAACTCCGCCGAGTTCACGAACCGCTCGACCTCCAGAACGAGCCTCTCCGTCGGAGTCATCGGGGCGTAGCCGACGGCGGCCGATGTATCGTTCGCACTCAGAACCCTTCCCCCCCTCCTGAAGATGTCGGTCAGGGCCGCCGACCCCGGCTTGAGCTCGACCTGATACCTTATGTGAAGATCGGGGTCCACAAACCTGAGGTTCTTCTTTATCCAGTCCTTAGCCGCTTCAATAGCTATCTCCTTCACCGGGATCTCCTCGTCACCAACCCTGCTGGTCGCCCTGTCGCCGAATATCAGGAGCATGGGCTGTTTGACAATTCCTCCCCCGAACCTAGTCTCCACCTCGCCAGCGACCAGCAGCGACTTGTCGGCGTTGTGGTGCAGGATGGTGTTGAATCTCTTCAGATACTCCCGGCTCAGCTCAACCGACACCCGGTCCAGAATCGCATCGCAAATCGTGTCGGGGTGCCCTATCCCCTTTCTCTCGACTATCTCCAGCCTCTGCTCCTCCAGCGGGACCTGTCTGAACTCCTCAACGACTATGTTCCTCAAGCTCACGCCCTCCCCCTACTTTCAATCTGCTTTTATTAAATATCTTTGCGGCAACAAAATAACCGGCAGGAATATGCCGGTTCCGACACCGGAGGAGATAAGACAGGCCAGGAAAAAGCTCGGGATAACCCAGACGGAGCTCGCCAAGCGGGCGGGAGTCTCCCAGGCCTACATAGCGAAGATAGAGAGCGGTCAGGCTGACCCGAAGCTCTCCACCCTCAGGATGATCTCCCAGGCCCTCCAGGGTCCACCCAGCAGCGACCTCGCCGCCGGCAGCATAGCGTCCGCACCCGTGCTCTCCGTCAGGCCCTCGGACAGTGTTATAAGGGCGGTCAGGCTGATGGAGCGCCACGGAATTTCCCAGCTGCCCGTGATCGAGAGGGGAAAGCAGCTGGGATCCATATCCGAGGGCACAATCCTCAGGCTTCTCTCCCAGGGCTCCGACGCGCGTTCCCTCCTCAGGCGGAGCGTGCGCTCCGTCATGGAGGAGCCGTTCCCCACCGTCGACCAGTCGGCCCCCCTCCCGCCGGTCATCTCCCTGCTTGAGCACAGCCCGGCGGCTCTCCCGGTCCACCGAGAGAGGGTCGCGCGCGCAATCACCATGAGCGGC
>CAZZKZ010000119.1:0-5754 GCA_964654915.1 Hadarchaeota archaeon (SeqCode) | reverse complement strand
AAAGGGGGTGGGGCCTGTCCCTCGTTTGTCCCGACAAGCCCACCCACATAGTTATCTCCGCTGACGGACCCTCTGGCATAGCAGTTGGCTACAAGACCATAGTTTATCCCGATCAGACCACCGACCTCACGGACACCGGAGGCTGACGCTGTTGAAAAGCTCTGGCTGCACGTCCCCATGTTCAGACCGATAAGACCTCCGGCATGCTGATATTCGGCCGTAACGCCGCCAGCTGAGAAGCTGTTGAATACGAGATTGTCATTCCTGCCGATAAGAGCGCCGATAGCGGTTCTTCCGCTGACCTGCGCGTTGGATCTCGATCTGTGTATCTCACCAAGGTTCTGACCGCAGAGCCCCCCAGCGTTGGAATATCCCCTGACGCTACCATTGAAACTGCAGCTTCTCAGCAGCCCCCTGTTGACGCCCACGAGCCCACCGGCGTTGCTCCCGTCCGCATTGATTCTACCAAAGATGGAACAACTCGAGATCTGGCCGAGGTTGACCCCCGCCAGAGCCCCGGCATTTCCGCTCCTCGTCCGGAGTTCGAAATTCTCCAGAATAAGGCGTGAAATGCTGGCACCGACATCGACTGCGCTGAAGAGGCCGACCATCCCCGTGTCCAACTCCCACCTGATGTAGAGGTTCAGAATCTTCCGTCCTCTGCCATCAAAGCTCCCCGAAAACGTGTAGCCGAGGAAACCTTGGGGACCGATCGGGAGAAATCCCAGGCCGCCGTTCCAGTTTACGGACTCACCCGCGTCAATGTCCCGCCCGAGCACAAAGTGCGCCGTCCTGAAGTCCCTCACCTCATCCAGCTGTTCAAGATTCTCCACCACGTACGGGTCATCTGGACTGCCGCTGCCTGAGCCGGAGAAGACCGGCGGAATGAGGAACGGATATCCGCCGTTGATGCTCCAGCGATCCCTCGTTCCGCGGTCATCGTGCGGGTTGTTCTCAAAGTCCCAAGGCCATAATAGGCCGGCGCTCCAGTTCACGTCGGTGTAGGTCCTGACATCCATCATCTCGGCCGTAGATTTCGCGGTTCCACCTGAGCTTGTGGTTTGCCCGGAGTTCTCGTTGTCCCAGAAGGAGTTTCGAACGAAGTTTTCAACTGGGAGTGCTCCCGTGAACCCTATCAAGCCGCCGACATTCGAGCTTCCTGAAACTTGCCCGGCGGAGTACGTGTTTATAATATAGCCGTGGTTCATTCCGGCAAGTCCACCCACATATCCGCTTCCCTGAACTTCGGCGAGAGAGTAGGAGTCCGTCACGATTCCGGAGTATATCCAGCCGACGAGGCCGCCAACATAGTTCGTTCCCGTCACGGTCCCGGCAGCCCCGCTGGTAGAGATCTCGTTTGAGCTGAGGCCGGTAACGCCTCCAACGTACGTTGATCCGCTGACATTCCCGGCGAAGTGGCTGTCAATCACGCTCCCGGTCGACGCCCCGACAAGACCTCCGGCATACGTCGAACCGTAAACGTCGGCCGAGGAGCTGCTGCGGATTATGCTGCCGTTTGAACCTCCGACCAGCCCACCCACATAAACATATGAGCCGGCGACTCGACCGCTCACCGAACAGTTCTCTATCACGGCATTCCCGCGGAGGATACCGGCTATCCCGCCAACCCTCGAGTATCCCGTAACATTCTCATTTTCCATAACCACATTTTTTATTACGACCCTGTTGTCGACCACACCGAAGAGACCGACGTAGTTTTCGGTCGGTCTGTTGATGAAAAGACCGATTATCTTGTAGCCCCTTCCGTCGAAACCTCCTTTAAACGGGGCGGTCGTACTTCCAACGGGGATGAACCCGAGCCCACCGTTCCAGTTCCGTGTGTCAGAGGCGTCAATATCGTTTCCCAGGGCGTAGTACGCCGAGAGGTTGTCCCTCATCGCCTGAAGCTCCTCTACGGTTGTTATGATGTATGGATCGTTGGGCGTTCCGGATCCCCCCGAAAACGCCGAGCTTGGGGGCTGGTGGAGCAGTAAAGCCATGATAACCGGTAGCAGAAGAACAAAAGGTGTGATTCTCCTTGAATTCATCCGAAATTAAATGCCCAATCCGTCTTAATAATTTTTATGTTTTTTCGCAGAAGGTGGCGATGTTGGTTGAATTACCGCCGGACCTTATCCTGTGGAGGGCCTTGCTGGCAAGCCTCGCCGCGGCAGCCGCGCTCCTCCCCTTTCCCACGCCCGCCTTCAGCCCCACTCCGAGCTCCATCTTCACATCGCGTAGAAGCTCCGTCAGCCTCTCCTCGCCGATTCCGTTCGTGATCGATATGAAGTTGTCCCCCCCCATGTAGAAGACCATTCCCCCGTGCCTCATCATGCGCTTAGCCAGGAAGAGCAGGATCTCGCTGACCAGGAGCTGGGTGTCGTAGATCGGCTTCGAGTCCGTCAGAAGGGTCGAGTGGTTGACATCCATGTGCGTTATCTCGACCCAGTCCTCGTCAGGAGGGCCGACGGTCTGGCCGGCCAGTGTACACCTCCTGTTCGGGTCCCTAGAGCTCCCCGTCATCTGAAGCGCTATCGTCGCGGCAACTTGGGCATCGTAGGCCCTTTCCGCGCAGCCCACCCCCATGCTGACGGTCACGGGGAAGATCTCGGCCATCTCCCGCTGGATCCGCCTGTGCGCCTCCAGGTCTATCCCGTTACTCACGGCGATCAGGTTGTCCTGCCTGCTCTGGAAGACGAGTCCGCCGAGCGAGGAGAACCTCTGCTGTAGCTCCGAGTATACCCGTGACTGAAGCACCTGCAGCTCCGCCTCCGGCTTCGGACTCGGCGTGACCGTCCACGGACCGTAGTTGTCCAGCTGTATAACCGTTATCTGAACCTTCCGCATCTCACCTACTACCGTGTACCTCGCTATTTATCTGTTTTTCAAGGACCGCGGACGTTAGCTTAATATAGGGGTTCCTCCGCTGTTGTTTGATGCTGAAGGTTCCGACAATCGTGGTGAACTTCAAGACGTACCCCGAGGCTACGGGCAAGAACGCCGTCAAGATGGCGAAGACCATGGAGAAGGTCGCGAAAAAGACCAAGGTGAGCATCGCCGTCTGCCCCCAGCACGCCGACATATGGCGGATCGCAAAGGAGGTAAAGATACCTGTCTTCGCGCAGCACATCGACCCGGTGAAGCCCGGAAGGAACACCGGCTGGGTGGTCCCCGAGACCGTCAAGGCGGCCGGAGCAACCGGCACCCTGATAAACCACTCGGAGCACAAGCTGCCGCTCGAGCAGGTTAAGGCTGCCATCGCCCGGGCGAGGGAGGTTGGCCTGATCACCATCTGCTGCACGGCGGACATCGAGGAGAGCAGAAAGGCCGCGGAGTTCGCGCCGGACTTTATAGCCATAGAGCCGCCGGAGCTGATAGGCACGGGAATCCCTGTCTCCAAGGCCAAGCCTGAAATAGTGGCCGGGGCGGTGGAGGAGATAAAGAAGGTCAACCCGAACGTCGAAGTCCTCTGCGGTGCCGGCATAACGACGGGCGAGGACGTTGTCAAAGCGATAGAGCTCGGGACCAAGGGAGTCCTGGTGGCGTCCGGGATCGTCTGCGCCGAGGATCCGAGAAAGGTCATCGAGGACATGGCCAGGGCCATCCTGTCAAAGTTCTGAGACCCGCCCCGGGAAAATCATAAATCAGCTGACGTCGTAATTTCTTTGGGCCGCCGTAGCTCAGGCTGGTGGAGCGGCTGACTTGTAATCAGCAGGTCGTGGGTTCAAATCCCACCGGCGGCTCCAGCTGAAAAATTTTATTAACCTTTCGGAAAACATCGCACAAAGATTTATACGAGATATGCCGGGAAGCAAGAATAAAATCGGGCATGACACAGCTAGACTTGGGGGAGAGGTTGAAAATCGAAAAACGCGTGCTGCCGCTCGTGCTCCTGTGCTTCTTCGCCGGAGCGCTCCTCACCGCTGGACTTTTACTCCGGTGGTACTGGGCCGGAGCGCGCATCTTCTCTGGTCTTGACCTGATCGACGGTCAAGGGGGGATCTCCGGCTTCCTGCAGATGGCGCTGTTCGTCTCCGGCATTCTGGCGGTTTTCCTCGCCGGAGCAATAGCCCTGATAGTACACATGGACGAAGGGCGGAGGCTTGCTCTGCTGGGCAGCTGCCTCTCCGCCGCCGGTTTCATCGGTCTGACGGTCACGCTCGCTAGAGGAGTAATCATAACCGGCCCGAACTTCGTGTATGGCCTGCCCCCCACGAGTCCGACCGATCTCTCCGCCGGCTTCTGGGTATGCCTGGCCGGGATACTGGCCGGATTCATTGCTTGGATCTATCCGGCCGCCCTGAAGAAAGGTTGAGGACGGCAGAACTCAGCCGAGCCTGCCGAGCTTCCTCTGCTTGAGCCTGCGCATCTTGCGCCTCATTCTCTTCCTTACCCACTTCCAGCGCATCCGTCCCTTCTTCTTCCACTTTCTCGGTCTCTTTCCCAACTCATCACCTCTGGCTCGGCAGCCGACCTAAAGAATTACACCTTTCTGGCTTTAAAAAGGAGGAGCTCCTCAAACCAGAGCTTCTTCCGCACCCTATCAACCTCGAAGCCCATGTCCAGCAGGCGCTTTTCCGTCCTGTCCGCATCCGAGAGCGATGACTGGACGAGAAAGACCCGGCCGCCCGGGGCGAGGTGATCCGGAAGCTCCCGGAGAAAGCGGTCGATCACCGCCCTCCCGTCCTTTCCTCCCTCGCAGGCGCGCAGAACGGGGTCTTCGGAGGGGGAAGCCGAAGGCAGGTAGGGCGGGTTGAACGCCACGACATCGAACCTCCTGCCGGCGACCGGCTCAAAGAGATCACCCACCAGGAGCTCTATCGAGACGCCGTGTCTGCTCGCGTTCAGCCGGGCGCACTCGATGCTCCGCCGGGAGATGTCCGTGGCCGTCACCCTCGCCCCCGCGAGTACCGCCAGCACGGCCACCATCCCGCAGCCGGTTCCCAGCTCGAGCAGACTCTGGCCCGGAGCGACCTCTAGGTGATCCGCTAGAAGGTAGGTGTCATCGCTCGGCTCGTAGACACCTGGCAAAACGATGAATTCTAGGTCACGGTAAAAGACGCTCAGCATACGCTCACAGACGGGGAACGGGCGGCGGGAGCAGCTTGTGCCTCGCCCTCTCAACCATTCCGAGGATGCGCTCGACCTCCGACGCGCTCACACCCAGTGCGGACGATATCTCGGAAACCGAAAAACCGAGCTCCTCCCCCACCAGCACCCTGTCGAGCACATCATACGACATACCTATCTCTCCCTCGTCTGTCTGTCCTGGCCAGAGGCCGGCCGTCGGAATCTTTGCGATTATCTCCTCAGGGATTCCCAGATGTCTCGCGAGCGACCTGACCTGCGTCTTGTAGAGACAGCCTATGGGGAGAAGGTCCGCTGCCCCGTCCCCGAACTTCGTAAAGTATCCGATTTTCAGCTCCGTTTTGTTGCCGGCTCCGACCACTAGCCTACCCTGCAGGTTCGCGTAGTAGTAGAGAACGGCCATTCGCACCCTCGGCCTCAGGTTGGCGTTGGCCAGCCTCGCACCGCTGTCGAAATCGACGATCGCTCCTTCCAGGGCACTCAGCACCCCGGAGATGTCAATCTCCCTGACCTCCATCCCCAGCATCCGGACCAGGTGGAGCACGTCATCCCTGTCCCCCGGCTGCGTGAACCCGCCCTCCGGGAGGACAAGACGCACAGCCCGCCCCCACCCCCCGCCCCGGCCACAGAGGGCGTCCACGAGCACGCAGAGAGCGGCGTGCACCA
>CAZZKZ010000118.1:0-1621 GCA_964654915.1 Hadarchaeota archaeon (SeqCode) | reverse complement strand
GGGGGCGGGCGGGTGTGGGGAGGCCGGGCGGCGGTGCCCCCGAGGCGCGCGGCGGGGTGGCGAACGTCGACAGGGTGGATCTCACCATCCTCGCAAGGCTGGGAGAGCTGAGAAAAATCGGCCGCCCCATATGCGTCGGGGGATCAAGGAAGTCTTTCATAGGCAGGCTGCTCGGGCTCCGCGATCCGGGGGAGAGGCTGGCCGGATCCCTCGGGGCAACGGTCGTTGCAGTCATGAACGGGGCCTCGGCCGTGAGGACCCACGACCCGAGGGAGACCTCCCACGCCGTAAGAATCGTGGAGGCGGTGCTGAGGGCAGGAACCGGCCGCTAAGGTCTCACTCGATCCCGAACCGTTTGCACTGCTCGTCGACCATCCTCTGGATCTCCATTACCTCCTTGTCCGTGAGATGCCTGAACCTGCCCTGAGCCATCAGATAGTCCCTCACCGGGATGCGCTTGGGCGGCTTGAAGGTCACCCTGACCTCCCCCCTCTCGATCTCGTAGAGGATCCACATCCCGCTCAGGACCGCTAGCTTGCAAACCTCGACGCTCTTGCTCTCCTGAATTCTCCAGCCGGGGACGCAACTCGCGTGAACGTGTATGTAAGATGTTCCCTCGATCTCCCTCGCCTTCCTCACCTTCTTTATCAGGTCAAGCGGGTAGGCGATCGAGGCCGTCGCGACGTATGGGATGCCGTGGGCCGCCATTATCGCCGGCATGTCCTTCTTTGGCCTGTCCTCCCCCCTGATGACCTTGCCAACCGGTGTCGTCGTCGTCCACGCCCCGAACGGCGTGCACCCGCTCCTCTGGATTCCCGTGTTCTCGTAGGCCTCGTTGTCGTAGCATATGTAGACGATGTTCTCGTTTCTCTCGGCCGCCCCCGAGAGGGCCTGTATGCCTATGTCCGCGGTCCCGCCGTCGCCGGCTATCGCCACGACCTTCACGTCCTTCCTTCCCCTCACCCTCAGAGCTCTAGCTATCCCGGAGGCCACCGCCGCCGCGTTCTCGAACGCCACGTGGATCCAGGGGACCCTCCACGAGGTTTCCGGATATGGGGTCGTGACCACCTCCATGCAGCCAGTCGCCGCAACGACTATCGTGTTCTTCCCGAGGGCCTTGAGGGCGTGCCTGAGGGTGAGGATGCACGCGCATCCGGCGCAGGCCCTGTGACCCCTCGCTATCAGCTCATCCTCCGGGAAAGCCTTCATGTCCCTCCCTCCAGCAGCTCCCTCTTCAGGCCCAGCCATATCGTCTCCCCGACCGGCTTTCCTCTCTCCGCGGCCTTCTCAACCATCCCGAAGGCTCCCTCTATGTCGGCCGGGGTGACGTCCCTGTTCGCCAGCCCGCATATGAAGTTCACGGCCGGGATCCTCACGCCGGCAAGCGCGAGGGAACCGGCAACATCGAGGAAGAGCGCCCCGAAGCTCCCGAGCGATATGTCCTTCTCCATCACCCCGATCCCCTTCGCCCCGGCGAGCAGGGCGGCCAGCTCCTCCGACGGGAAGGGCCCGAAGCTCCTGATCTTCACGACCCCCAACCCGCCCCCGAGCCCGTCGACCAAGCCCCTCCCCCCCCCGGCCCCCGGACCCCCCCGGGCCCTATCGCACGCCGCGTCCCCCC
>CAZZKZ010000117.1:0-2486 GCA_964654915.1 Hadarchaeota archaeon (SeqCode) | reverse complement strand
CCCCCCCCGCCCCCCCCCCGCGCGCGCGCTCTCTGCGGCGCCATGCCGCTCGCGTCCGGTGCCACGGCCGGGAGGCCGGGAACGCCCGAGCCCTGCAGGTACATGCGCCTGACGAGGGCGCCTGGCCCCTTGGGCGCGATCATTATCACATCGATGTCCGGCGGCGGGACTATCTGCCTGAAGTGTATGTTGAACCCGTGGCTGAAGCAGAGGGCCTTCCCCCTTCGCATGTGGGGTGCAATGTCCCGCCGGTAGACCTCCGCCTGGTACTCGTCCGGGATGAGCATGTGAACGATGTCCCCCCTCTCGGCCGCCTCGGGTATGCTGTGGACCTCAAACCCGTCGCGGACCGCCTGCTCGTAGGAGGCGTCCCGGATGCTACCGATTATCACCCTGCAGCCCGAGTCCCTCAGGTTGTTTGCCTGCGCCTGTCCCTGGTTCCCGTAGCCTATGATTGCGATTGTCTTCCCGCTCAGAACGCTGAGGTCGGCGTCCCCGTCGTAGTATACCTTTGCCAACCGCTCACCTCTCCTCAACCTTAGCGGCGGTCTAAATAAAAAGGCTCCTGATGCTCACCAGCGGAGGGCAGAGAAGATCCCCCTCCTGACCTCCTCCAGCTTTTGCCTGTCGACCATCAGCTTTCTCCCGTCAATCTCCCCCACGCCAACAGCCCCGACAACCGCGTTGGTCAGGAGAACGCAGTCGGCCCCCAGAACATCATCGGGTCCGTACCTCCCGACCTCCACCTCCAACCCAAGCTCCGGCGCGATGGACATCAGCAGCCCGCGGGTTATCCCCGGGAGGAGACCGCAGCCCTCGTCCGGCGTGAAGAGCCTATCGCCCTTCAGCCAGAAGATGTTTGTCGTGCACCCCTCGGCCATCTCACCCCTCTCGTTCACGAACACCCCCTCGTCGAAGCCGAGCCCCTCCGCCTCCCTTCTTCCGAGGATGTTCTCAAGGTAGTTCGTCGACTTTATCCTGACAAGCGGAGACCTCGAGTTGCGCGGGAAGGACACGAGGTGAACCCTCACAATTTCCTTCGGCGTCCTGTAGGGAGAGGTCAGGCAGATCAGCCTTGAGCTGTCCGGCCTCGCGCTGAAGTCAGCCGAACCGT
This sequence comes from Hadarchaeota archaeon (SeqCode), assembly GCA_964654915.1. GTDB lineage: Archaea > Hadarchaeota > Hadarchaeia > Hadarchaeales > Hadarchaeaceae > JAVZGN01. The sequence continues at coordinate 1,372 of CAZZKZ010000117.1, read as the reverse complement.
CCGATAGAAGACACACCTTGACGCGCAGGTCCTCTCCGCCCGATCTGTGCACGGCCTCCTCAACGGCGCGGGTGAAGTCCCCCCAGGGCGGAGCCGGCATGCCGAGAAGCTCGGCACCCCTCCGCATCCTCTCGTAATGTTTCTCGAGGAGGACCGGTCTTCCGCCCTTCCCCCTGAAGGTCTCGAAAACGCCCTCGCCGTACAGGAGGGCCCTCTTTGGAACGCCGCAGATCCCGTTCAGCCTGTCCACCCGGCCGCCCCCAGCGCCCTCACCAGCGCCTCGGCCTTCACAAGCGTCTCCCTGTACTCCGCCTCGGGATCCGATCCCCAGGTTACGCCGCCGCCAACCCAGAAAGAGCCGGAGCCACTCCTCACGAGAAGGATCCTTATGGACACGCTCATCGTGAAGTCGCCGTCTGGCCTCAGAAGGGCTATCGCCCCGCAGTAGGGTTCCCTCAGGTGAGGCTCGAGCTCGTCTATTATCTCCACCGCCCTCACCTTCGGTGCCCCCGTGACGGAGCCGGGCGGGAACACTGCTTCCACGATCTCCCGCAGACCAACACCATCCCTCAGCCTTCCCGCAACCTCCGAGAACATCTGGTGGACGGTTGCGTAGCTCTCGACCTCGAAGAGCCTCGGCACGCTCACGCTCCCCGGCGTGCAGACCTTGGAGAGATCGTTCCGCATCAGATCCACTATCATGAGGTTCTCGGCCCTCTCCTTCTCACTTTCCCTCAGTTCCCTGACCATCTCCCAATCCCGGAGGGAATCACCAAGCCGCGGCCTAGTCCCCTTGATGGGCCTCGAGATTATGAGATTCCCGGACTTCCTGAGGAAGAGCTCCATCGAACCGCTGACCACCTGAAAGTCCGAAAAGTCAAGCAGGCATGCGAAGGGTACCGGCTGGGTCAGACAGACGTTTGCGAGGATTCCGTCCGGCGATATTGAGGACCTGAAGCCGAATCTCTGTGATATGTTGACCTGGTAAACATCGCCGGCCGCTATGTAATCCCTCACCCTCTCCACCATCCAGAGGAACCTCTCCCTCGACATTTCCGGTTCGACCAGCGAGCTGCCGCGCGAGAGGATCTTGGGGACGGTTATGATCTCCGGATCGTTGCCGAAGAACATGAAGGCGGCCAGCGGCGCCGTGGCGGGACCCTTATCCCTGAGCCTGGGCCCATCCAGCGTATATCTGCAGAACTCGTAGCCGAAGTACCCGATCCCGGTGTGTCCGCTTCTCAAAAGTTCCGAGATCTCCTCGAGGAAGTCATCTGGGTCCCCGCGAAATAGAACCACTGAGTGAGGCTCCCTGAAGACGGCGAGACGCCCGCGCGGGACCCCCCAACCCTCACCAGCCAGCACGGCCCTC
>CAZZKZ010000116.1:0-5986 GCA_964654915.1 Hadarchaeota archaeon (SeqCode) | reverse complement strand
CACGCAACGATCACGGCCACCCCGACGGCCACTGGAATGACCGGCACCGGGGCCTCCGCAGCCACGGTCCAGTTGGGTATCTCGAGCGTGACGGAAAAGCTGCCCGTCTGAGGAGCGGTCAGGCTAGCGACAACGGGCGTGTCCTGGTCGATGTCGAGCTCCCAAGAGGTCGTGTCCAGCTTCCCGTCGCCCTTCAGGTAGATGGTTGTGCCGACCTGGCGGTCGATCTCCGGCCTGTAGGTCTTCCCGCCCATCCTGAACTCGATGTAGTTGTCCTTCCTCTCAAAGTTCATGTTCTTCAGCCTCAGCCTGACCCTGAGGGTCAGCATCTCTCCGTCCTGCGGCGGTCTCATGGAGTAGTTCTCCCTGCTCACGTTCTCGGAGAGAACGGGGATGACCAGAGCAGGGATTGTTCTCTCGTCCGGCGATGTCCAGCTCTCCGAGTACTTCGCCCCGTTCGCAGGATACCTTGGGGTCCACCAGCCGGTGTAGAGGTACTCCGTCGAACCGGTGGGTTGCCACCACTCCCCGACGTTGAAGCAGTTGGTCTCCGAGTAGAAGTATGCCCTAACCTCCCAGGTCCCCTTGTCGAGCGACATGCCGGAGGGCTTCCTGAGCGTCACGTTGACGGTGTACGTTCCGCCCGGCCTTATCTGGTCGGTTGCGCCGACGGCTCCGGGCGCGAGGAGAATCAGCAGGACACCGGCCAGCAGCCAGAACCTCTTCACGATGCTCCATTACTTTCTGAGAACCTCTCGCATAAAAACTTTTCCGCTCTCACCGCGACTCTGACTTCTCCGGAGGGGACGTGAAGCTGAGGATGCCGGGCTTCGGCTCGTAGATCACCCCGGCCTCCTTCTCGCTCTTGAGAATCTCCCCGACCTCCTCCTTGCTGAGCCCGACTTTCTCAGCTATCTCCACGACCTCCGAGATCTCGACCATCCCGCTCGGGTCCTTGCTGGCCAGCGCCCTCATCGCCCTCCTTATGAAGTCCACCTTGACCTCCCGCCCGCGGAGGACCAGCGGGATCTCCCTTCTCCTGGCCGGCGTCGTTGTCTCGACGGACAGGTAGGTGCCAACGTCTATCTCAAGCGTGAACTGCTTGCCGCACAGCGGGCAGGTGACCTGGAGCCTGTGCCTCATGCAATCAAATCATCTCGCACCCCCGAATATAAATTCACGCAGGTCAGGCTGGGCAGGGTTTGCACACGTGTGCAACGCCGGCCCGTTTCCGCGCTCAGTCGGGCTAAATACGCATCGGCGCGAAGCATTTACTGTGAGGTTCGCCGTCGACGGCATGCTGGGAAAGTTGGCGAGATGGCTGAGGATAGCCGGTCACGACACCCTTTACGTCCGGGATCTCGAAGCCGGGCCGGGCGAGGAGGACGAGCTCCTCATAGAAAGCGCAGTCAGCCAGGGAAGGATTCTCCTGACCGCCGACGAGGCCCTCCACAGAAGGGCCCTGGCCCGCGGCGTGAGGAGCGTTTTGGTCAGCGGGAATGATGTCGTGAAACAGCTCCTGGAAATCTCGAAATCGCTCGGAAGGCCGCTCAGGATAAACTTCAATGCCTCCCGCTGCCCCGTCTGCAACGGAACCCTTGAGCAGACGGTCCCGGAGGAGGTCCCGGAGGATCTCAGGAAGAAGCACGGCGAGTTCTGGAGGTGCTCGCGCTGCGGCAAGATCTACTGGGAGGGAAAGCACTGGAAGAGTATAATAAGAACGGCCGAGAGGTATGAGCGTGAGGTCGGGAGATCTCTCCCTCGACGAGGGAAGGCTCCTCGTGAGGACCGCCAGGCGGGGGATTGAGGAGTACGTGACCCGCGGCAGAATCCCGCCAAAGCCCGAGGTCCCGGAAAGGCTCAGGCAGCCGCGCGGCGTCTTCGTCACCATCACCGAGCACGGGGAGCTCAGGGGCTGCATAGGCTACCCATTCCCCGTGATGCCCCTGATAGACGCGCTCATCGACGCAGCCGTGAGCGCCGCGACCAGGGACCCGAGATTTCCCCCGGTCACGCCCGACGAGCTCGGCTCGATAGAGATAGAGGTCAGCGTCCTCTCCGAGCCGGAGCCCATAAGGGTCAGCCATCCGCGGGAATATCTGGAGAAGGTCGAGATCGGCAAACACGGTCTGATAGTCCAGCACGGCGGGTACTCCGGCCTGCTTCTCCCGCAGGTCCCGGTCGAGCTCGGCTGGGACGTCGAGGAGTTCCTCTGCCAGACCTGCATGAAGGCCGGCCTCCCCCCCGACAGCTGGCTGAGGAAGGATGTCAGGGTGATGAGGTTCACGGCCCAGATCTTCGCCGAGAGGGGCCCCCGCGGCGAGATCGAGGAGAGAAAGCCCGCCTAGCCTTCCTTCTTCTCCCTGCCCAGCAGGAGAGAGAGCAGGGCCTTCTCATCCACCTCCGCCCTGGCCCTCCAGCCGAGGTAGAGCACGCCCTTTTCGTCCTCCTGCAGGTATCCCATCCTTATGAACCTGTCAATCGCGCTCTCGACCCTCCACTTCGGAAACTTCTCCTCCAGTATCCTCTGGACCTCCTTCCCTGCAACCTTCCCTCCCCGGGCCACGATCGTCGCCAGCGTCATCGCCAGCATGCTCATGTCGTCAATCCTCCACCCGAAAGTCCTCACATCCCCCAGGCTCGGGTGTTCCCTGAAGGTCACGACGAACCTGTCCGACTCGGAGTCGCCCTCCCCGACCACCTTGACGGTGAGGCCCAGCTTCTCCAGCTCGGCGTCCAGCGCCTTCACGATCTCCTCGTAGTTCCTCCCGAGCGCCCTGCGGAGCTCCCACCTCCTGGCCCCGGGCTCCCTGTGGTGCTTGAAGAGCAGCATCTGGGCGGCCTTCGCAAGCTTCTGTCTGACCTCAGCCACCTCGTCCTTTTCCTGCATGCCTCCTCCACTCCTCGTAAGTCACCGGTATGACAAGGGACCTTGTCTCCCCCGGCTGCACCGGCTTTTCCCTAGGCCTTATCACTATCTCCTCCTCCAGCGGTTTCACCTCGACGTCGACGTAGCCGTAGGAGATGAGGAAGCTCAGGATCCATGATCGTCTCACGGTTTCCTCGAAGGTCTTCGCGCACACCCACTTCCAGTAGGAGATCCCCTCCCTCCCGACCTCCCTGAGCATCCTCTTCCACTCCTCCTCCATCAGCCTGCTGAACTCCTCCTCCGATACGATTCCCATCTCCCGCAGCTCCTCCTCAGATATCCTGCCGGTTCTAGTCTCCGCAACCCCTATCTCCAGCCCCCTCTCGCTCAGGGGCGGAAGCTCCGTCCAGTAGTCCAGGCCCATCCGGATGGCCGAGGGCGTGATCGACTCCATCTCGACCACGGGGCGCCAGCACCTCACAAAAACATCGGCCAGCTCGGCCGGCTCCATAACCTGCATCTTCAGCATGACAAGCAGCGGGTCCAGGTAAAGGATGGACGATCTGTGCTTCAGCCACTCGCTCTGGTGGACGACGACGTCAGCCAGTCCCGAGACCGCCCTGAGGTCCAGATAGAGATCCTCCAGCCTCTTCAGCTCGGGGAAGAGTTCCCTGAGCCTGTCCAGCAGTTCCCTCACCTGAACGTCGAACGGATCCAGCCCCCTGCTCCTCACGCTCTCGCAGAGATCGATTATCCTCTCGATCAGCTCTCTCCTCTCCCTCTGCGTCATTCGACCACCTTGACCTGCGAGACCCCGCCCACCTTCTGGACGGTTATGACGTTCGGCACGCCCTCGACGTCAACTATCTGACCGGGCGTGATCAGGATGTACTGAGCCTCCTCATTCTTAGTGACCTCTATGAGGCTCCTGAGCAGCTCCTCCCTGTTTTTCGGGTCGAGGTGGGCCTCGAACTCGTCGATTGCTCTGAGGGGAGACTTTATCTTCCTCTGCAGGGCCAGCAGGAAGCACATGATCGCGGAGGTCCTCTCGCCCCCGCTGTGGGTCTGCGCGTCCAGCGGTGTGGGCTCCGCCCCCCTGAACCCGACGAGTATCTCCAGCCCGGCCCTCTCCACATCCTCCTGATTCGACAGGTAGAAATCTCCGGTCCCCCCGACCCTCTCGAGAAATCTCAGGTAGTCGGACTTCACCTCCCCGAGCAGCCTCTCGACCTCCTCCCTCCACCTCTCCCTCCTGGCCTCGAGCTCCTCCAGCGCCCTCTTCCGGTTTTCCTCAGCTATCCTCGCCTTCTCCTCCAGCTCCCTCACCGTCTGCTGGTAGCTCATGAACATCCTCTCGACATCCGGCGAGACATCCGCGTGAACGGCCAGCTGGGCGTTCACAGCCTTCAGCTCGTCTAAGACCTCCTGAGGCCTGCGCCCGCTTCTCACCCTTCCCCCCACCTTCTCCGCCTCCGCGATCAGCTCCTCAAGCTCCCTCCTGGCCCTCCTGGCCGAGGTCCTCAGCTCGGAGATCCTGTCCGAAAGAATGGTCTTTCTGACGTCCGCCACGGCGATCCTGATTTTCAGGTTCATGTTTCTGTCCCTCATCTCTTTCAGGGCCCTCTTGGTCTCCGCGATCTTCTTCTTCAGCCCCTCCATCTCGGCTGCCTCCCCAGCCTTCCTGGCCTCCCTTTCGATCCTGCCAAGCTCCCCGCTGTCCGGGATGAAACCCCTCAGCCTCTCGAGAACCTCCATCCTGCCCTCCATCTTCGCCTGAATCCTCTCGCACTCGATCAGCCTGTTGTACGCCGCCTCAAACTCCAGCTCCAGCCTCTCGAGCGACTTTTCCGCCTTCTCGCTTTCCTTCTCCAGCCTCCTCATCTCCTCCACGATTTCTCCCAGCTCCGACTCCACCTCAGCTATCTCGGCCTCGAGCGACCGAACGCTCTCCTCCTGCTTTTCCACCTTCACCCAGGCGTACTCGAGCTCGAGCTCCCTTCTCCTCTTCTCCAGCTCCACCTTCCTCCTGAACCTCTCGTACTCCCTCTCCCAGTAGCGCAGGGTCTCCTTGGCCTTGTCGAGCATCGCAGTGATCGATTGCTCCTCGCTGAGCAGGCGCGAGAGCTTCTCCCTGGCCTCGATTATCCTCTCCCTGTACTCCCTCAGTCCAACGGCCTCCTCAACCATCCTCAGCCTCTCGGCCGGGTCCACCGCCCCAAACACATTTATCATGTTCTGGTGCATTATGATCAGCATGTTCTCCGGGTTGATGGAGAGCCTCTCAAGAAGGCGGAGGACCTCGCCCTTGCTCACCATCCTGTTGTTTATCTCGTGCCAGTAGTTGCCGTCCCTGCTGAGGTAGCGCGAGAGGACAACGGTGTCGGTCGGAATGCCGGCGACGGGCCTCCTCCCCTCCCTGGGCCGGTTGTCTATGACCAGGCTCACCCTGCCCAGCTTCTCCCCCCTCCTTATGAGGTCGCCCAGCCTTCTGGACCTCTCCGTGTACGTCTGGCCGAGCGCGACGGAGATCCCGAGCAGGATGGATGACTTCCCCGCCCCGTTCGGCCCGCAGATTAGGTTCAGGCCGGGCTTGAGCGGGATTCTGGTGTAGGCGTGGCTCATGAAGTTTTCCAGGATGACCTCCTTCACGACGGAGTTGTCCCCCACGGTCACACCACTCTAAACCTATCCGCCAGCCTTAAAGAACAGGCGGCGCAGATTCTTCGGGAGGCGATTTCGGTGGTTCTGGTCGCGAAGATATTCGAGGTGGTGGGGAGGATGGACCCGCCGACCTTCGCCCAGAAGCTAAAGGGGTTCAGGGAGGAGATGCCCTACCAGGGGAGCAAGGGGGAGCACATCCTCACAACGGAAATCTTCGACCTCAGGATGGAGGGTGATGTCATCTCAGGGGTCTTCAGCAAGGACTTCATGCTCACCAGATACTACAAGAGGGGTCTGGTCGAGACTCCGGTCACAGAGGAGGTCCCCTTCTGGTTCAGGAGGCACAGGGGTAGGACCTTCCTGGTCGTCATGGCGCCCTCGAGGGCCCGCGGGGTCAAGAAGCTCCTGACGAACTACGTGGCGAACAAGCTGAGCGAGATCCTCTTCATAAAGGCC
>CAZZKZ010000115.1:0-2649 GCA_964654915.1 Hadarchaeota archaeon (SeqCode) | reverse complement strand
CAACGAACCTCTCGGTCTTCCCCATTCTGTCCCTGAGTTCGGCGAAAATCGCCATCACCCTGTCGGCCTGCCTCCTCACGTCCGCCGCTATCCTCTCTATCTGAGTCAGGTCCGCCCTCACCTCGTCCGAGAGGGCGACCACGCTGTCCACCCCCCTCATCCTCCCCATGTCCCTCCTGATCTCCCTCAGCTCGCCGCTTATCGCCTCCAGCTTGGCGTCCGTTGCGTCTATCCTTGCCGCCAGGCTTTCGATCCTCGCCTGCATCCTCCTGGTCTCCCCCATTATCCTGCTCGGGTCCAACTCCTCGATTATGCCGGAGGCCTTCTCCGTCTTTGCCCTGATCTCCATGAGGTCCTTCTCAACCCTCAGAACCATCGCCCTGATCTCACCGATCCTCTCGTTCAGCATGGAGATTCTCATGTCGAGGCTTTCCCTCAGCTTGCCGAAGGCCTCCATCTGCGCGCTCAGTCTCTCAACCCTGTCGGCAAGCGTTTCTTTCTTCTCAGTCTTTTTCTTTGGCACACCAACCGACCTTAAAACATAGGTTCTCTTGGTTCAAAAATCATTTGGTTTCGCCGGTCTTCTGCTGCTTCTTGTTTACGATTCTTTCCGCCTCCAGCTTTTCCTTCCTAGCCTCCTCCTCCGCTTTCCTCAGCTCCTCCTCAGTTACCCTGACTCTCTTGATCTCAATCTTCCTCGCCTTGCACTCCTTGTCTATTCTCGGCTCGACCGACTCCAGATAGAGATCCACGACATCAAACGCACCCTCCTCCAGTTTCTTTCTCGCCAGCCCGAGCTCGATTTCGAGGTCAAAGACGTCGGCGCCGGTCTCCTTCAGCCTGTCAAGTTTCTCCTGCAGGATCTCAAGCCTCCTCGTGTACTTGTCCCACTTCTCTATCGTCTCCTCGTCGAGCCTCGTCAGCTTGTGGAGGATGGGCCTGAAGTGGATGAAGTACGGCCGTCCCTTGTTGTAGTCGGAGTTGAAGACCATTCCCGTCCCGACGGCCGCCTTCGAGACGGACTGCATGTACGTCAGCCCGAACTTCTCCTTTATCCTCTCCAGCTCCTCTTCGTCCCTCGTCCAGAGCTGGATCTGCGTCCTTATGTTAGCCCTTATCTCCTTCTCGAAGTCCGCCACGACCTGCGAGGACAGCACTAGCCCTATTCCCCACTTCCTGAACTCCCTGACCCCGCGCTCGAGCATGGTTATGCCCAGCCCCTTACCTCCGAATCTCGGCAGGAGCCTGTGGACCTCATCGAAGATGATCAGAACCCTGAGCTGCTGGCTCTCCTCCGGGTTGCTCTTGAAGATGTCGTTTATTGTGTTGGCTATGAAGACGTCGAGGTCTCTGCTGTCGAGCTGGTCGATCAGGAAGATCCATATTCTTCCCATCTCTCCCTCCTTCCTCGGCCGCTTGATGAGCTTGCCGAGGTTGAGGTACTCGGTCGGCTCCTTCACCCTCTTTATGTAGCACGGGAAGCCCATCGCCTGGTTCTCCTTCATCCCGAACTTGTCGTAGTGCCTGAGCATCTCGTGCTCCGTGCACTTCTGGGCGAAGCCGGTCCACTGGGCGGTCGGGTCGAAGACGAAGACGTCGACGCCGTGGAGGAGGGCCTCCTCGGCTAGGTCCTGGGAGAAGATGGTCTTGCCAGACCCCGTCGCACCGGCCACTATCATGTGTGTCCTCAGGTCGTCCAGATAGATATAGGCCTTTCTGGTCGTCTCCGCGAGCCTTCCTATGAACGCGCTCCTGGGACCCGGCTGCGGCAGCTCCGTGATGGAGACGACCCTCTCGTACCTCCTCATCGCCTCGCGCATCTTCTTCAGCCTGCGGTAATAGAGATAGCCCGCCGTTCCGGCAGCAACGGCTGCGGCCAAGGCCGAGTAGAAGATCTTGTTAGGTATGCCGTAGGTCGTCTTGTCCCAGAACGGTATGGAGACGGCCATGGAGACGAGGGCGCTGGCCTGCATCTCCCTGTTCTCGCCCGTCAGGTAGTTTGCCATGGCTCTCAGATAGTAGTACTTCTCTTCTGCGTTTTCCGGTACCTTGATGGCTATGACCCTGCTCAGAGAGGTCTCGACGGCCATCGTCTCCTCGACCTCGTTCAGGACGGCGAGCGAGTCGGGGTCGACGAGCTGTACCCTAACGACGGCGTCTACTCTGCTCTCCTCTCCCATGTTGTACAGGGTGACCTCGGCCTTCTGATATTTGCCCGGAGAAACGCTCGGGAGGAGGGCGGCTATCCTCACGTCAAGGAGGCTTCTGGTCGGGGCCAGAACCCTGATCTTGACGGGGATCTCAACCGGGGCCTGTGCGATTCCCGGGTAGAGGAAGACGGACCCGGTGTAGAGGCCCTTCTGTGTATTGTCCGGGATGTGGACGACGAGCATGACCCTCCCCACGTCCCCCGGCTGGACGGTGATGAAGGGCTCCTCGAAGGACAGAAAGCCAGCGGTCTGCCCGGTCTTTGAGGCGGTGACGACGACCGGGGGGGCCGAGTTGGTCTTTATCGGCAGGGGGCCCCTGCGCGCGCCGCAACCCCGGTGGCGTCGCCCAGGCCGGCCGCACGGTGGCGGGCCGACGGGCCACCCCCTCCCACACCGGCTCCATGGGCGGCGCCGACGCCGTCTACGACGCCGCGCTGCG
>CAZZKZ010000114.1:0-1753 GCA_964654915.1 Hadarchaeota archaeon (SeqCode) | reverse complement strand
ATCCCCTGCCGAAGGCACCCGCGGCCGAGCAGCAGGACATACCGTTCGTCGCCCTCTTCCTCCTTCTTTATCTGTGCCTTGAGCTGGCGCGGTTCTCCGAAAGGATCGGGGGGAGGTGAAGCCGAACGGAAGGCTTATCCTCCCGGGCGCCGGGGGAGATTGTAGAGCCGGATGCAGACGCTGGTCATATATGACATAAGCTCAAACCGCCTCCGCGACCGCTTGGCCAGGAGGCTCTTCGACTACGGACTCCGGAGGGTTCAGCTCTCGGCCTTCTGCGGGGAGCTCAACTCCCACGACCGTGAGGTTCTGCTGAAGGAGCTACCGAACTTCATCGGGTGCGAGAGGGACCGGATCTACGTGGTGCCGCTGTGCGACCGGTGCGTGAGGCTCTGGAGGGCCGTGGCGGAGAGGTCTGTTGAGGTCGCGGGGAAGCGGGAGGTCGAGATCGTCTGAATGGGCTCGATCGAGCACACCGTCCCGACGGTGGGAATCGGTTTCGGAATTCTGGAGAGGATCCGCACTGGTTCAAGATTCACGGGTCGGTCTGCAAATGAAAGTTATACAAAGAAAGGGAGCGGAGGAGCTGGCGGAGACGCCAAAATGGCTTCTTGTTTTCAGTCCGGCGGGGGGCGGGAAACTGTCGCCTGGGTCAGACGAAGTAGTGGGGGAGGAAGGCCACTTTGGTCCCCGCGATTTCCCTGATCCCGAACCCCTCCTCGGTGAAAACGACCGCCCTCTTCGGCCTGTAGGACTTCAGGAAGCTGACGAATCCCCTCCCAACCTTCGCCCTTCCCGTCTTGACCTCGACCGGGATGGGTCCGTCGCAGTTCTTCAGGAGTTCCTTGAGGTGGAGGAGAAGGGTTGTTTTGCCGCTTTGCCTTGGTCCCTTGAGCAGCAAGTATTCCTTCCTCTCCAGCCATTTTTCCATCTTTTCTTCTATTTTTCTTGGATAATACTCCACGATTAACTCTATAAAAATTGGAGTATATTTAAGCGTTTTGGTGAGATTCCCTCGGAGCGCTGGCCCCCCGAAGAGAGTTCCGGTCTGCCGGTTTGACGGGTGTCCGCAGCATAATTAGAGGCCGACGGGATGGAGCCAGGGCTTGCTGTTTGGGTTGTAGCGGGTGTGGCTTTTTGCGGGGAGCTCAATCTGCCTGGGAAACACATTTAGGTTGCCGCTGGCAACGGTATATTGGATTATGAGGGTGAGAAATACGCCGGGTGGAGTTGGGGGATTGAGCACTTGGTCTTCTACCTCACAGTTCAGGATCACAAGTACCTCCTCAACAGGATCCTGCCCCTGGCCCGTGAGGTCGGTGTGAGCCAGGAGCTGCGCGGATGGAGCTGGTGGAGGGAGCCCCTCAAGCCCTACTACCCTGAGCGCATCTCGATGTTCGCCGTCTGCGGGAGGTTCTGCGAGAGCGCCAGGGATGTCTACCTGATGTACGTTGAGAGGAAGCAGCCGAGGCGGACGAGGGAGATCCTGCTCGGGGCGAGCGTGCACAACATGCTGGAGTACCTCTTCACGGAGGCGAGAAAGGGGAACCTCAACACGGACTTTCAGGCCTGGTGGACGTGGGAGGCGGAGAGCAAGAAGCCGGAGCTCGAGGACGTCGGGACATTTGCCCCCCTCCTGAGGTCAATCTGGGATGTTGTTACCAGTCAGATCGCGGCGGCTTACCACGAGGCGAGGGCGGCCCCTCCCTTCGCTACGGCGCGGGGCGGCGCCGCCCCGGCCCCTCCCATCCTC
>CAZZKZ010000113.1:0-3209 GCA_964654915.1 Hadarchaeota archaeon (SeqCode) | reverse complement strand
GGTGCGAGAGCGGCGGGTCCCCAGTGGCGGGGAGACGAGGAAACGGAGGGGGTGGCCGCGGAGGTGGCGAGGGGGGCGGCGTGGCGGTGGAGGGAGATCCGGCGCGAGGGGAGGAAGCCGCCGGGCCCGACCACCGACCGTCTCCAGAGGTTCATAGTCGAGGGGCTGCCCGGCGTCTCCGTGATTCTGGCCGACAGGCTGCTGAGGAAATTTGGGACGGTCGAGAGGGTCATGACCGCGGGCGAGACGGAGCTGCAGCAGGTTCAGGGCATAGGACCGAGGAAGGCCCGGAGGATCCGCGAGATCCTCACCTCTCCCTACGGACCCTCTCAGCAAGCACCCTGATCTTCTCCACACCCTCCCTTATGTTGTCGGGCGAGGTCGCGTAGCTGACCCTGATGTGCCCCTCCCCTCCCGGCCCGAAACCGGATCCGGGCACGGCGGCGACCCCCTCCTCCTGAAGGAGCATCCTGCAGAACTCGAGCGAGGGAACCCCGAGCTCGCCCATGTTCGGGAAAGCGTAGAAGGCCCCCTCCGGCTTCCTGCAGCTCACGCCCTCTATCGAGTTTAGGAGGTAGACGATGAGGTCCCTCCTCGTCCAGTACTCCCTTCTCACCATCTCAATGAAATCCTGAGGCCCGTCCAGCGCGGCGATCCCGGCCATCTGGACGAAGCCGGGGACGCAGGAGGTCGTGGCCTCCTGGATCTTGATCATCTCCTGGACGAGGGCGGCCGGGGCAACGGCGTATCCCAGCCTCCAGCCGGTCATGGCGTACGTCTTGGAGAAGCCGCTGACGTAAACCGACCTGTCGAAGGCATCGGGGAAGTCGAGAATGCTGGCGCTCCTCCTCTCGTACACGAGCTTCTCGTAAACCTCGTCGGACAGTATCCACAGCCTGTGTTTCTTTGCAATCTGGACGATCTCCGCTAGGGTCCTCTCGTCGATGACCGCCCCGGTCGGGTTGCTCGGGTAGTTCAGGAGGATGAGCTTGGTCCTCCCGGAAATTCTCTTCTCCAGGTCTTCGGGCCGCGGGAGGAAGCCGCCGTCCTCGTCGGTCCTGAGGAAAACCGGCCTTCCGCCCGCTATCCTGACCATCGCCTCGTAGGTCCAGCACGGGCTCGGGATCACCACCTCGTCCCCCGGATCCAGGATGGAGACGAGGGCGCAGAAGATGGCGTGCTTGGCCCCGGGAGTGACGATCACATTCTCCGTCTTCAGGTCCACCCCCTTCTCCTCGCAGATCTTCTCGGAAATCTTCTCCCTCAGCCTTGGAAGGCCCGGGCTCGGAGTGTATTTGGTCATCCCCTTCCGCAGGGCCTCCTCGGCCGCCCTCTTTATGTGCTCGGGCGTGTCGAAGTCCGGCTCGCCGACCTCGAGATGGATTATCCTCCTCCCCTGCGCCTCGAGCTCCTTCGCGAGCCTGAGAACGCTGAGCGTGCTGGACGGCGGGATCTCTGCCATCCTCTCGGCTGGTTTCATTCACCCGACCCCATTTCCTTTAGAGCACGGCTTTAATTAAGTTATTGATGCACTGGGTGGATTCAATCGCCGAGGCGCTGCTCAGGCGCGGCGGCAGGCACGTCGTGGCGAGCGGCATATCGATCTCGGGCCACATCCACATAGGCCACGCGAACGACGTCTTCATCGCGGACGCCGTGGCGAAGGTCCTGAGGGAAAGGGGAGCGGACGCCGTCGCCATCTGGTACGCAGACGACTTCGACCCGATGAGGAGGGTCCCGAGCCCGCTTGACCAGGCCGAGTTCGGCAGATACCTCGGGTTCCCCTACGTGAACATACCCTCCCCGGACCCCGCCTACCGGAGCTTCGTCGACTACTTCGCCCGCCCGTTCACAGACTGCCTGAAGGACTTCGGGATAGAGGTCGAGATAATCTCCGGGGCGGAGGTCTACAGGAGCGGGAGGATGGCCGAACTGATAAGGAGGTCCCTCGAGCAGGCCGAGAAAATCCGCAGGATTCTCAACATGTTCAGGGAAACTCCGCTTCCGGACGACTGGCTCCCCTTCGACCCCCTCTGCGGGAACTGCGGGAGGATAGCCACGACGAGGGCGACCGGCTGGCGCGGCGACTTTGTGAGCTACAAGTGTGAGGGAGCGACGTACGTCGCCGGGTGCGGTTACGAGGGGGAGGCCGACTACACGCGCGGGGAGGGGAAGCTCACCTGGAGGGTTGAGTGGCCGGCGAGGTGGAAGCTTCTCGGCGTGACCTGCGAGCCCTTCGGCAAGGACCACGCGGCCGCCGGCGGGAGCTACGACACCGGCAGGCTGATAGCCAGGGAGGTCTTCGGCTGCGAGCCCCCCTACCCCGTCCCGTACGAGTGGGTGGCGATGGGAGGGGCGAAGCTCTCGTCCTCGAAGGGTGTGGTCTTCACCCTCAGGCAGTGGCTGGAGGTGGCCGAGCCAGAGCTCCTGCGGTACTTCATCTTCAGGAGCAAGCCGATGAAGGCGAAGGAGTTCAGCCCGGAGAATCTGCCCGACCTGTATGACGAGTACGACATGGCCGAGAGGGTCTACTTCGGGGAGGAGGATCTCCCCCCGTCCAGGGTCGAGCAGGTCAGGAGGATCTACGAGCTCTCGCAGGTCGGAAAACCACCCGGGAGGAGGCCCCAGAGGATATCCTTCAGGTTTGCAGCGATCCTCTGCCAGGTTGCCCGGGACGAACGGACCGCTGTTGAAACCCTCAGGCGGCGCGGGATTCTCACGGACCCGGAGGATGCCGGAGGGATCGTCCGGAGGCTTGAGCTGGCCAGGCGGTGGGTGGAGCTCTACGCGCCTGACAGCATGAGGTTTGAGGTCCTGAGGGAAGCTCCAGCGGTCGAGCTGGATGAGAAGCAGCGCGAGGGGCTGAGGAGGCTCGCCGAGGTGATTTCCAGGGAGAGCCTCGGGCCAGCCGAGGTGCACTCGAAGATCTACGAGGTTGCGAGGGAGGTCGGCCTCGACCCCCCTAGGCTCTTTGAGGCGATCTACCTGGCCTTCCTCGGGAGGCCTTCGGGTCCGAGGGCCGGGGCCTTCCTCGCGGCGATGGACAGGGAGTTCGTTGTTGCCAGGCTGCTCGCCGTCGCGAGCCCTCCCTCAGCCTGGTCCTGGCGCTGGGGTTCTCCAGAATTTCTCTCTTGAAGATCTCCTCGAAGGGCTCGCCGGGCAGCAGCCTTCTCTTTATGAACAGCCCCGTGTGTCCGCTCTCGGCCCTT
>CAZZKZ010000112.1:0-3356 GCA_964654915.1 Hadarchaeota archaeon (SeqCode) | reverse complement strand
GCCCTGTACAGCGGGGTCGGGCGCCACAGCCGGTAGACCTCCCTAACCTCCTCCGGGATCGGGATCCACCGCTCCCTAGAGATCTCCTGTTCGATGAGGGATTTGGGGAAAACCGGGAGGAGGTCCTCCGGCTTCACCGGCTCGCCCGTCGCCGGGTTCAGGGGCGGATCAAGCGGGGTTGGCAGATCCGCCTGAATGTTGTACCAGTACTTAGGGAGCTCCTCCTCGTCCAAGATGAACTTCGTCTGCTCCATACGGGTCATTTATTTTATTCCTCAGTGTATTTAAGCATTTCTCAGAAATGTTCATTAAGGTGCAAAAATGTTCGAGGTGCTCATACAGGTCCCGATAGGATTTTTTGTCGCGCTTTCGGGCGCCCTTGTTCCCGGTCCGCTGCTTGCCTACACGATAGCGAAAACGACGGAAGAGGGCAGACAGATCGGACCGATGGTCGTCCTCGGGCACCTCGCCGTGGAAGCAGTAGTGATTGGCCTGCTGATTCTGGGAATCGGCGGGGTCCTAGCCCGGCCCGCACTCGGGCGGGCGCTGGGCCTGACCGGCGGAAGCCTGCTGATCATCGTTGCCCTCTGGAGTTTGGCGAGATCTGGGAAGGCCGAAGGAAAGGTTCCGGTCACATTGTTCCATCCGGTTGTCGGCGGATTTCTGTTCAGCAGCATCTTCAACCCCACAGTCCCGCTCTGGTGGGTGGGGATCGGCTTCGCTCTGATGGTCGAGGCCTACGCCGTGGGGTCGTATGCGGGGGTTGCGGCGTGGCTCATCGGACACTATGCGGCTGACTTCGGCTGGTTCTCGCTGGTTTCTCACCTGGTGGGCAGGGACAGGGCGGGCCTCGAGAGAGCGAGAAGAGCTCTTCTTGCCCTGTGTGTTGCCATCCTCCTAGCCCTGGGGGTTTACCTTATCCTCAAGTACACCCTGACCTTCTAAGGCCGAGAGGAACTCCGAGGTTTTGGATGCCGGGGCGAACACCTTCACCCTGAGCAGGTCCGCCGGCCTGTCGATGTCATGGGCAATGTTCTCCGACCGGTATATCCTTATGTGGGCCCCGGCCCTCGCCGCCTCCCGCAAGTGGGCCGGGAAGCTCTCCCCTCCAAACCTCGGCGGAATCAGGTCGGGTGGCCTAAGGAGAAGGGCATTCGTTCCGTTGTCCTTCGAGGGTGATATCACCATCACCCTGTCCTCATCCGCCATAGAAACCACCCCGTCTATGTCCTCGCCGGATATCAGGGGAATGTCTGCCGGGATGATGAGAACGGAGTCGGCTCCGGATCTCTTCGCTAGGACGATGGCAAACTCGATGGCCGGGTTGAGGTCCAGGCCCGGTTCCCTGACCGGGGTGACACCCGCATCCTCCGCCAGTGCTAGGACCTCGGGATCCGGAGAAAGCACGCAAATCTTTTCTATCGTCTTCGACCTCTTGGCAGCTGCCAAAACATCGGACAGCATGGCGATCATGAGCCTCCTTCTTTCATCCGGCGAGAGGTGACCCTGCATGGACGATTTGACCAGGGACAGGCTCTTGACCGGAATTATGAGCCAGGGACGGCAGACCATCACTGAGAAACTCCACTGCCTGCCTTAAACCGGCTCCGCCCGGGACTCGGCTGCCTTTTAGACTGCCTCACCAGACTTGGTAGAGGGGGACGGTGGAGAAGAAAGTCGTGACGTACTCGAGAAACGTTTTCATCCCGGTCACGAACATCTGCAGGAACCGGTGCGACTACTGCGGCTTCCGCAGGGAGCCGGTCGAGGGGTGGCTCATGGAACCGGAGCAGATAGCCGAGCTTGCCAAAAAAGCCTCTGAGGCCGGGTGCGCGGAGGCTCTGATCACGCTCGGAGAAAGACCGGAGATCCATCCGATCTACAGACAGAAGCTTCTGGATCTGGGTTACGAGACCACCGTCGACTACCTCGAGGACATCTGCAGGCGGCTACTTGAGGCCGGCCTTTTGCCGCACACGAACGCCGGGGTCATCACAGATGAGGAAATGGGTAGGCTACGCAGATACAGCGCAAGCATGGGGCTCATGCTCGAGTGCGCCGTCGATCTGACCGTCCACAGGAAAAGTCCGGGTAAGAGGCCGGAGGTCAGACTGGAAGTCATCAGGAAAGCCGGGGAGCTCCGGATCCCGTTCACAACCGGACTGCTGGTTGGGATAGGCGAAAGCAGAGAGGATCGCTTGGTCTCGCTGATGAAGATAAGAGAGATTCAGGAGGAGTTTGGACACATTCAGGAGGTGATAATCCAGCCGTTTGCTCCGAAGCCCGGAACACCGATGGCCGGATGCCCCCCTCCGCCCATCTCGGAGGTTCTGTGGACGGTGAGGATGGCTAGGGAGGTTCTGCCGGATCTGGGTGTGCAGGTTCCACCCAATCTGATAGGCGACCTTCAGGCATCCCTGCCGCCCCTGCTCGGGGCTGGTGCCAACGATCTCGGGGGAATCTCACCGGTCACGCCTGACTTCATAAATCCGGAGCATCCGTGGCCCGCAATCGGCGAGCTGAAATCCGTGGTAGAGAGGCTTGGCTTCCGCATGCGGGAGCGGCTGCCGATATATCCTATCTTTGTGAAAGACGGAAGATTCATGTCGGAGGAGGTGAAAAGAGTTGTCCGCCGGCTCTCTGACGAGGATGGCTACAGGAGAGTTTGACCGGGAATTCGGGGAGATTTTAAGGAGAGCTGTTCTGCGGGAGGGAATAACCGCAACAGAGATAGAGCGACTGCTGATGGCCGGGGGCGATGAGATATCGGAGCTGGCCCTTGCGGCAGATTGCGCGAGAAGGCTGGACGTCGGCGAGATCGTGACGTACGTGAGAAACAGAAACATAAATTTCACGAACGTCTGCGTGGGATCCTGCGCCTTCTGCGGCTTCCGGCGCGATCCGGATGATCCGGACGCATACGTTCTGTCCTCCACGCAGATAAGAAGCAAGGTGGCGGAGGCTTTGAGGGCCGGAGCGACCGAGATCTGCCTGCAGGGTGGTCTCCACCCGGATTTCGGGCTGGATGATTACCTCCGGATACTGAAAACGGTGAGGTCCGTTTCGGAAACTGTTCACATCCACGCCTTCTCGCCCGCGGAAATCGACCACATCTGCAGGCAGGAGGGAATGGACGTGCACGAGGTGCTGCTGGCCCTCCGGGAAAGCGGGCTGGATTCCGTCCCCGGAACGGCGGCGGAGGTTCTCTCCGACAGGGTCAGGGAAATCATCTGCCCGCGCAAGATGAAGACCCTGAGGTGGGTGGAGATCTTTAAAGCGTGCCACTCGCTCGGACTTCCCACCAGTTCCACTATCATGTACGGAACCGTTGAGACACCAGCGGAGAGGGCCGAGCA
>CAZZKZ010000111.1:0-12321 GCA_964654915.1 Hadarchaeota archaeon (SeqCode) | reverse complement strand
CTCCTGACGAGCTCCCTCAGGTTTCCCGCCCTCACCCCGGCCTCTATGAGCTGCGCCGGGATGTCCCTCTGAATCCTCTGGATCCTCACCCACGGTGGGATCTCGGCCTTGACCCTAGCCAGCAGCTCCACGGCCTCCTCCGTCGTCATCGGCCTGAACTCCCCGGTCCTCCACATCTCGTAGAGCCTCGTCCCACCGATCACCAGGCAGGGGTAGATCTTGACGGCGTCGGGCCTGAAGTCCGGGTTCCGGAAGACCTCCCTGAACATCTCTAGGTCGCGCCGAAAATCCGAGCCGGGGAGGCCGGGCATGAGGTGGTAGACAACAGCCATCCCGGAGTCCCTCGCGATTCTCGTGGCCTCAACAACGTCCCCCACCGTGTGCCCCCGGTTGATCAGCCCGTAGACATCGTCGTAAACCGTCTGCACGCCCAGCTCAACCCTGGTCACCCCGAGTCGCAGCATGAAATCAACGTCGGTCTCCCTGCAGAAGTCCGGCCTCGTCTCCATCGCTATGTCGCTCACCCTCACCCCCGCCCCCTCCGCCGCCCGCTGGGCCTCCTCGATCGTCCCGCACTCCCGTCCCGCTATCTCGCAGAGGCACTCCTTCACAAACCACTCCATGTAGTCCCTCGGGTAGGCCGTGATGGTCCCGCCGAAGATGATGAGCTCGACCTTGTCAACCTCGTGCCCTATCTCCCTCAGCTGCCTGATCCTGCTCCTCACCTGCAGGCGCGGGTCGTAGCCGTGCTGGGCGGCCCTTGCCGAGGCCGGCTCCCTCCCGGTGTAGCTCTGCGGCGTCCCGAAAGCCGGCCCGCCCGGGCAGTAGACGCACGGCTCAGGCTTGGGGCAGGGGAACGGCTTCGGCATCACGGTTATGACGGTGACGCCGGAGGCCGAGCGCACGGGTTTGAGCCTGAGGAGCTCCGCCAGCCTCTCCCTCTCCCCCGGCCCGGCCGCCGCCAACACCTCGGAGTTGGCCGGGACCCTGCCCGCCCCCATCCTCCTGCAGACCTCTAGCTTGATCCTCGCGACGTCCCCCCTCCCCGTCGGGCTCCTCCTCGAGATCTCCTCCAGGATGGCCCTGCAGACATCCGCGCTCATCAAACTCTTCCTTTCCCGCAGGGCTGAAAAGCCCGGCGCCCCGGGGGAAAGGGTTTAGCCGAGCCGGGCAGACCTTCCTCTGGATGAGGGTCTCCGAAGTCTGCAGAAGGTACGACCTCCCGGAAAGGGTCGCCGAAATCCTGGAGAAGTCCGGGATAACCGAGCTCTACCCCCCGCAGGAGGAGGCCGTCAGGAGGGGAGCCCTCGAGAAAAGCACCGTCATGGCCGTGCCGACCGCCGCCGGCAAGACCCTCATCGCCGAGCTCTGCATGCTCAGGTCGATCCTGCTCGACCGCGGGAAGTGCCTCTACATCGTCCCCCTCCGCGCCCTCGCCAGCGAGAAGTACGAGGAGTTCAGGCAGAGGTACGAGCGTCTGGGCGTGAAGGTCGGGATAAGCACGGGGGACTTCGACACAGCCGACCCCAGGCTGGCAACTTACGACATCCTGGTCGCGACCTCCGAGAAGGTCGACTCCCTCCTAAGGCACAGGGCGAAGTGGCTCGCCGACATCGTCACCGTCGCCGTCCTCGACGAGATCCCCCTCCTCGACGACCCGGGGAGGGGCCCGACCCTCGAGATCCTGATCACGAGGCTCAGGCAGGTCAACCCGCGCCTGCAGATCCTCGCCCTCAGCGCAACGATAAAGAACTCCGACGAGATAGCCGAGTGGCTCGGCGCCGAGCTCGTAAGGAGCGACTGGAGGCCCGTCCCCCTCAGGAAGGGCGTCTACGTCGACGGCGAGATAATCTTCGACGACGGCTCGAGGAAGAGGGTGAGGGTCAGGGGAGGCGATCTCGAGTCCCTCGCCCACGACGTCCTCTCCGATGGCGGCCAGCTCCTGGTCTTCGTCAACACGAGGAAGTCGGCCCAGTCAGCTGCCGAGGCCCTCTCCCCCGTCTCCAGATCGCACCTCTCCCAGCGCGAGAGGGAGGAGCTGAGGAAGATGGCCTCCGATATAGAGTCCGCCCTCGGGGAGCCGACCAGGACATGCCGCCTCCTCGCCTCCTGCGTCCGCGACGGCTCCGCCTTCCACCACGCCGGCCTCCACCACCTCCAGAGGAGGACCGTCGAGCAGGGCTTCAGGTCAAATCTGATAAAGATAATCTGTGCGACCCCGACCCTGGCCGCCGGCGTCAACCTTCCGGCCCGCCGGGTCATCGTCCGCGACTACAGGAGGTACGTCGAGCCCTACGGTCTCCTCCCGATCCCGGTCATGGAGTTCCACCAGTTCTGCGGGAGGGCCGGCAGACCCCAGTACGACAGGTTCGGGGAGGCCGTCCTGATCGCCCACTCGAGGTCGGAGGTAGACGTCCTCTTCGAGGAATTCATAAACGCCCCTCCCGAGAGGGTCACGTCGAAGCTCGCCACCGAGCCGGCCCTCCGCACCCACGTCCTCGCCTCGATAGCCGCCGGCTACGCCAGGGACCTGAGCTCCATCCGCGACTTCATGGCCAGGACCTTCTTCGCCTACCAGTTCGGCGTCGGGAGGGTCGAGTCCGTCGTCGACAGGGTCCTCGACTTCCTGGAGAGGAACGAGCTGACAAGGAGGCAGGACGACCTCCTAATCCCGACCCCCTTCGGCGAGCTCGTCTCCGCCCTCTACATCGACCCTCTGTCCGGAGTCATAATGAGGGACGGCCTGATGCCCGTCTCCTCGCCACCCTCCGACCTCGCCCTCCTTCACCTGATCTCGAGCACACCCGACATGCCCCCCCTGTACCTCGGCAGCCGCGACTACGAGTGGCTGGAGTCAGAGTACGAGGCCCGCAGGAACGAGTTCCTCCTGCCGGCCAGCGAGGACGACCCCGTCCTCTTCGAGAAGTTCCTCGCGGAGCTGAAGACAGCCCTCCTCCTGAAGGCCTGGATAGAGGAGGAGAGGGAGGACGACATCCACGAGAGGTTCGGCGTCGGGGCCGGAGACATAAGGAGGATGGCCGAGACGGCCGAGTGGCTCCTCCACTCCGCCCACAGCATAGCCCGCCTCTTCAAGGTCAGGCACGCCCTCACCCCCCTCCGCAAGCTGATGGAGAGGGTCAGGTACGGCGTGAGGGAGGAGCTTCTCGGGCTCGTCCAGCTCGAGGGAATAGGAAGGGTCGGGGCAGGGAGCCTCTTCAGGGGAGGCTTCAGGACGCTGAGGGACATCGCCCTGGCCTCCGAGGCCGCCCTCGCCAGCCTGCCCTACATAGGCCGCGAGATCGCCAGGAGCATAAAGCTCCAGGCCCAGAGGCTCACCTCCTCCTGATTCCCAGCTTGAGACTCCTCAGGAAACTCCTCCACTCCTCCTCGACGTCCGGCGGGATGGGTCCCCTTCCGATTCCCCCCTCGTCCAGATAGTAGATCCTCCCGTCCTTCTCCCCGAAGTTCGACGGCTTCATGTCCAGCACGAACCCCGCGTCGGCCGCCCTCTTCACGATCTCCAGGATCCCGGCGACCGGCAGTCTCGAGATCCTGACCGGCTCGACCCTCTCGTGAAAGGTAAGCACGACCACCCTGAGCCGGTCGTCCTCCCTGATCGCCGTCACCGCCGCCCCGTAGAACTTCGGCAGAAAGTTGAGCTTCCTCCTCAGCTCCAGGTTCCTCTCGACGATCCCTCTGGCAGTCCCGGCGACATCCCTTCCCGCCGGATGCACCTTGACGATGTACTCTCCGACCCTGAACGCGCTCCTGTACATGCCCCTCCCGGCCGGCTCAAAACCTTCCCGCATGCAGATTATCTCAGGCGGCATAGGGCTCAACCGAGACCTGCTCGCAGACGGTCGGTCCGTCAGTCCCCTTGTCCCTCGTGAACCTGTAGAGGGACCCGCTGACGGCCGCCTCCAGGTTGGGGTCGTGTGTGATGAGCAAGACCTGCCTGACTATTGCCGGGAGCCTCTCCCTCATGACCCTCGCCAGCTCCTGGACCGACCTCTCATCTAGGTTGTGCGTCGGCTCGTCGAAGACTATCCACCTGAGCTTCGGCGCCAGCAGGATTGCCAGAGCCACCCTCAGCGCAAGGCACGCCACGGTTCTTTCACCCCCGCTCGCGAACCCCTCGACGTTGATCCAGCTTCCCCCCCTCTCCCTCAGTTGCAGGACGTAGTCGTCCTCCGTCGCGTTCAGCCTCACGCCCGTGTAGTCCCCGTACGGGTAGAGATCTGCCCAGAGGTTGTTCATTATCTCGTTCACCTCGTGCAGGAACTCCTGCCTGAGGTCAACCTGAACCCTCACGAGAACCTGCTGGAGGGCCCTGAGGGCGGCCGCCACCTCCCGTCTCAGACCCACCTCCCTCTCCCACCTCCCGATCTGCCTCTTCCTCTCCTCCGCCTCCTCCACCTTCCTCCTGAGCTGCCTCACCCTCTCCATCCCCGAACTCACCTCCGCCTCCAGCCTCCTGAGCCTGGCCTGGAGTTCCTCCTGCCTCCTCTCAGCCTCCTTCAGCCTTCCCCCATCGAAGGACGCCTCCAGCTCGGCCAGCCTCCTCCCGAGCGCCACCACCTGCGCCTCCTTCATCCTCACCTCTGCCTCGATCTCCCGGAGCCTCCTCATGTCCTCGATGACCCTCGCAATCTCCCTCTCCCTGCCCCTCGCCTCCTCGATCTTCTCCCTTAGCCTACCAATCTCCGCCTCGACCTCGGCCAGCTCCCGCTCGACCTCCGGCAGCACCCTCTCTATCTCCTCAACCCTCGCCCTAGCTGCCTCCAGCTCCGCCTCCCTCTGCCGGAGATCCTCGACCTCCCTCTCGATGGCCCTCATCTCCTCAATCTTTTGCCTCACCACCCGCAGCCTCTCCGAGATCTCCGATCCCCTCCTCCTCACCTGCTCGAGCATCCTCCTCGCCTCCTCGGCCTCCCGCCTCTTCTTCTCGGCGAGCTCCGCCTTCCTTTCCTGACTGAGCGGGCTCTCGCAGACAGGACATGTGCTCCCGGCCCTGCAAAGCTCCGCTATCGCCTCCTCGGTTTCCCTGATCGCGGCGGTGAGCCTTCCCGTCTCCTCGGCCGTCCTCCTGGCCTCCTCATCCAGCTCGGCCGCGGCCCGATCGAGGTTCTCCCCCCTGAGCTGGTTCAGCCTGGCCTCCCTCTCCCTCTTCCGCGCAATCTCCCTCTCGAGCCTTCCGATGTCCCTCAACTTGGCGTCCCTCTCTGCAAGCAGGTTGCTCCTCCGCTGGATGATCTCCCTCTTCTTTTCATCCGTCCTCCTCTCCAGCTCCGCCAGCCTGTTCAGCTCCTCCTTAATCCTGGCCTCCTCAGATCTCACGGTCTCCTCCGGCAGGCCGGCCCTTTCCCCGAGCGACCCCCTGATGCTCTCCATCTGCTTCCTCCCCTGCTCCAGAAATCCCTCCAGCCTGCCGAGCTCCGTCTTCACCTCCAGAATCCCCCTCTCGGTCTCCCTCAGCCTAGAGCACTCCCGCTTGACGCTATCCAGATCGCGCTCGACCACCGCCATCTCCCTGCTCCTAGACTGGACCACCGCCTCCTCCTTGTCCGCCTCTCTCCTCATCTCCTCGAGCCTCAGTATGGACTCGTCATTTTTCATCGCATCGAGCTTTGTCGAGAGGTCATCTGCAACTCTCTCAAGCCTGTGCGCGAGTGATCCGAAGATCTTTCTCACATCCTCAAACTTGAACAGCCCGAGCAGCTCGTCTATCCTCTTCTTTCTCTCCGAGGCCGGGAGCTCGAGGATGTAATCCAGCCTGTTCTGCTGCGAGTATATTGCCCTCTCGTAAAGATCCCTGGTGATCTTCAGAATATCGCATATCCTCTCCGTGACGTTCCTAGCACCATCTATTACAACGCTCCCGTCGCCGCTCTTCATCTCGGCCCAGCCCGTTCCCTTCCCCCTGACGATGAGCCTCCTCACGATGTACTCCCTGCCGTCCGGCGAGAGGAATCTCACCCCGACCTCCGCCCTCTCCTCCCCCCTCCTCACGAGATCCTCCAGCTTGAGCTTCCTGCTCTCGACCGCCGGGATGGATCCGAAGAGGGCGAACTCGATCGCGTCCAGAACGGAACTCTTCCCGCTCCCGATGGGACCGACCAGGACGTTTGTTCCCTCCTGCAGCCTCAGAAAAGTGTCGGCGTGCGACCGCCAGTTTTTCATCCTGACCTCCAGAATCATCCGGCCGCGCCTCCCGAGAGGGTCTTGATGAGCTCCTCCAGCCGCCTCATCGCCTCCTCCTCATCCTTTCTCTCCGCCAGGAGCTCGAAAAGCTCCCTGATGTCGAGCTTGCTGGCCGCCGGAACTTGCTTCGCGTACTCCAGCAGAAGGTGGATTCCCCTCTCCTCGATTGACGCCCCGCTCTCCCTCAGGCTCCTCAGCGCCGCTATCCTTTCCTCGAGCCCCTTCGTGAGAAGCCTCTCGTGCGATATCTCGATGATGCCCCCGTCCCTGAACTCCTCGGCGATTGACATAAGATCCAGGTCGATCTTGGTCACCCCGTTCGCCAAGGTCCCCTCAAGCCTGATCTTCAGGATGGGCGCCTTCACCGTGTTTTTCCTGTGCCGGGCCAGGAGTTCCCTGATCTTCGCCCTGCAGCGGGAGTACACATCCTCCGGCTTTGCCTCGTTGAAGGTTATTCTCTCGTAGAAAAAGTCCCGCACCGACTCCAGCTCGATGAACCTGTAGCTCGGACTCTCGCCGATTTCAACAATGTAGAAGCCCTTCGGGTTCGTCGCCTCGATCTCCGAGAGCTGCGTCCTCTCCGTGCTTCCGGGAAGGAGCAGCGGTTTCCCGTGGACCCGCGCCTCCGCCCTGTAGTGAACATGTCCGTTCAGGTAGAGGTCAAAGCCGCGCGGAAGGTCGGAGAGCTGCAGGCTGGGCCTCTCCTCCGACGAGAAGACGAAGTCTCCTATCGACTGGTGGAGGAGCAGGACGTTGAAGGAATCCTCGACGGGCTTCGGGTTCCAGACCTTCAGGGTCAGCGGGAGATCCCTCTCCGGGACGTAGCCGAGGCCGTGAAAGGTGATTCTCCGTCCGTCCGCCTCGAAGGTTGCCGAGCTGGCGTTCAGGTGTATGAGCTTTCCGGCCGCCTCCAGCGCCTCGACCGAGTTCTTCTCGCCCCTCGCCCGCCTCTCGTGATTCCCGAAGATGGCGACGACCGGAACGCCCTGCATGGCCAGCGGCGAGATCGAGTCCTCCGGCTTGTCAACCGTTTCGACCAGCCGCACCCCGCTCTGCCCGGCTATCTTCGGGATTGAGAAGATTCGCATGGCCCTCGCCCAGGTCTCAAGGCTGGGCCTGCTCCTGTCGAAGATGTCCCCGAGGATGACGATGATCTCGGCCCCGGCACCTATCGCCCTTCTTATGGCCTCCTCCGCCTGATCGAACGAGTCTCCCTCCCTAGGAGTCCCTGACTTCACACCAAGGTGAAAATCAGACATCACCGCAATCTTCATCAAACTTAATGCATCCGTATCCCAATTTAACCCTACACACCGCGCAAGGCTCAGTCTGCCTTATTACTCCAGGAGGCGGAGAATAGATTGATGGGCGAGCTCTGGACCGAAAAGCACTCGCCGAGAAATCTGAACGAGGTTGTCGGGCAAGACTCCGCCATCGCGGAGATGAGGGCCTGGGCCAGATCGTGGGAGAAGGGCAAGCCCCCGAAGAGGGCCCTCCTCCTGTACGGCCCGGCCGGCACCGGCAAGACGATCTCGGCCATCCTGCTGGCGAAGGAGATGGGCTGGGATTACTTGGAGATGAATGCGAGCGATGAGCGGACCCTCGGTGCGGTCAGGCGGGTCGCCGGCGAGGCATCGGAGACGGGAACCCTCTCGGCCGGGACCGCTGGCAGAAGGCTGATCATCATTGACGAGGCCGACAACATCCACGGGACGGCCGACCGGGGAGGCTACTCGGCCCTGAGGGAGATCATCGAGCAGACGAGGAACCCCGTGATACTCATAGCCAACGACCTCTACTCCGTTCCGGCGGAGATCCGGGCCCTCTGCCAGCCAGTGGCCTTCAGGAGGATAAGGGGCGAGCAGATCGTCAAGAGGCTTTCGCTCATAGCCCAGCGGGAGGGGATAAGAACCCAGCCGGAGGCGCTGGAGGCGATAGCCCGCGCCTCTGAGGGCGACATGAGGTCGGCGATCCAGGACCTCCAGGCCTCCGCCATGGGGAGGAAGATTTTGAGAAAGGAGGACGTCATGGCCTCCTGGAGGAACAGGGAGAAGAACGTCTTTGACCTGCTCAGCTACATCCTCGGAAGCAAGAGCGCCAAGCTCGCGAGGATGAGCATGTGGGATGTGGACATCCCCCCGGACGAGGCCCTGCCCTGGATAGCCGAGAACATTCCCAAGGTCGTCAGGACGCCGGAGGCACTCGTTAGGGTGTACGAGGCGATCTCGAGGGCAGACATCTACCTCAGGCGATCCAAGAGCTCTTACAAGTTCTGGGGATACGCGACCGACATGATGAGCGCCGGGGTCGCCGTCAGAAAGGGGGAGGATCTCCAGTTCTCCAAGTTCCAGCCCCCCTCCTTGATAAGGAAGATGGCGCAGACGATGAGGATCAGAAGGCTGCGCGACTCGGTCGCAAGAAAGCTCGCCTCGAGGTGCCACACCTCCTCAAGGGTGATAAGGAAGGATCTCCTGCCCTACCTTCCGGCAATGCTCGCGGGGAAACCCGAGCGTCTGAGGTCGCTGGCGGAGAGGTTTGAGCTCAGCGAGGAGGAGGCCGAGTTCCTGAAGACCCCGAGGACGAGGAGCGCATGAAAATCTCGAGGAGGCTGCAGTTCGGGAGGATGGTTACCCCCATCCCTGACAGGTCGAGGCCCGTCTACCGCTGGTTCCAGATGGAGGAGTCCTTCTCCAGCCAGCTCGTGCTCACCCTCTGCGACCTCTGGGGGCTCGGCAGTGGTTCCCTCGTCGTTGATCCCTTCTGCGGAGCGGGCACAACCCTCCTCGCCTGCAAGGAGAGGGGAATCCAGAGCGTCGGGTTCGACGTTCATCCCCTCTGTCTTTTTGTGTCGAGGGCGAAGACCCGCAACTACGACGTGGCTGGGCTGGAGGAAAGCGTGAGGCAGATTCTCGAGGCCGAGGCGGAGCCGGCGGAGGGCCCGCCCGAGTGGACGGAGAGATACTTTCCGCCAGGCCTGCTCCGCGAGATCCTGAGCCTCAGGGGTGAGATTGAGCGGCTGGAGGGAAATGAGAGGATGTTTCTGCTTCTCGGGCTCACCAGGGCGGCCATCGCCTGCAGCTGGGCAGAGGTCGACGGCGCCGTCCTGAAGGTCAGGAGAAGAAGGGTCCGACCCTTCCGGCAGGTCCTTTCCCGGATTCTCCTCGAGATGCTGGATGATCTCAGGTCGCTGAAGACGGATCCGGTTGAGCCTAGGGTCGAGGAGTGCGACGCGAGGAGGATGAGTCTCCCGGAAGGATCCGCGGACGCGGCGATCACCTCTCCCCCCTACCTCTTCAAGACCGAGTACATTAAGGCTCACAGGCTTGAGGAGTGGCTGCTGGGCCTCAAGCAGGGGCAGCCGGAGACCTTCTTCGGCGGAAGCTCAGACCCGGAGGCCTACTTCTCTGACATGCGGGAGTTCGCCGGCGAGCTCGCCAGGATCCTGAGGCCGGGCGCCCTCTCCTGCATAGTCGCCGCAGACGGCTGCTCGAGGCATGGCGTCGTGAGGATCGCGGACAGGATGTGCGAGATAGCCGGGCGGGCCGGATTCTCCGTCAAGAAGGTCCTGCTGGTCAACGAGAGGTGGTGCACGACCCCATCGAGGAGGAAGCTCGGAAGGGCCGGCGAGTACATCTTCATCTGGGAGAGGCGATAATGGATAAAGCGACCGGACGCCAATCTCAGTCTGGCGCGGGGGAATCCGTCATGCCAAACTTCGTGTACCTTCTGGGCCCGGCAGGCTGCGGCAAGTCCACGCTCACCTCTGTCCTCCACGACACGATGAAAGGAAGCGGCCTGGAGGTCCTCGCGGTCAACCTGGACCCCGGGGTCGAGTGGCTCCCCTACACGCCGGAGATAGACATAAGGAAGTACATCTCGCTGAGGGAGGTCATGAGAGAGTTCAGGCTCGGGCCAAACGGGGCCCTCGTGGTGTCCGTTGATCTCATAGTCGACCATCTGCCCAAGCTGAGGGAGACGATCTCGGCCTGGAACCCCGATTATGTTCTCGTCGACACTCCCGGCCAGATGGAACTCTTCGCCTTCAGGGAAACCGGCCCGACCGTTGTCAATGCTCTGGCTGCGAGGGAGCACTCAATGATTCTCTTTCTGATCGACGCGTTTCTAGCGAAGCGTCCCAGCTCCTTCATCTCAATGCTCATGCTGTCGACGTCCGTCCTCAGCCGCTTCAGGATCGCGCAGCTCAACGTTCTGACGAAGTCGGACCTCCTCGAGCCCAGGGCTCTCGAGGACATCTCCGACTGGATTGACAGGAAGGATGCCCTCCTGGAAAGCCTGGAGAAGGAGGAGAATCCGCTGAACAGGGAAAACACGAAGATGATTCTGGAGGCCGTGGAGAGGATGGGAATGGCAGGCGAGCTTCTTCCCGTCTCCGCGACCGAGGGGACCGGGACGGTGGAGCTCGTTAGCGCGATCGAGAGGGTCTTCTCGGCCGAGTCGAGGCTTGACGTCCAGGAGGAGGTGGAGAAGTTCTGACCTCTCTGGAGAAGTTTGCGGGAGGGCTTCTGGGCGCGGCCCTGGGTGACGCCGTCGGCAGACCGTTCGAGGGGCTCCCACAGACGGAGCCAGGCGAGGTGGTGGACACGATATCCCGGCTGCAGGTCCTGAACTTCACGGACGACACGCTGATGACGATCGACGTCGCCAGATCCATCATCGAGAGGGGAGGGATTGATCCTGATGACCTTGTCCGCAGATTCCTGCAGAGCTATGACCCGGCCAGGGGATACGGCCCGACCACGACCCGCGTGCTTGAGGAGATCAGGAGGGGTGCGAGCTGGAGGGAGGCCTCAGCCAGGGTTGCCGAAGGCGGATCCTGGGGGAACGGGGCCGCGATGAGGATGGTCCCGGTCGGGCTTTTCTACTGCTCAGATCCCGACGGGCTGGCTAGGGCCGCCGAGCTCTGTAGCTCCGTCACCCACGCGCACGGGCTGGCGATCGAGGGGGCGAGGCTGCAGGCGAGGGCCGTGGCCATGGCCGCGGTGACGGATCCGTCCGAGCTTGACAGGTTGGAGTTCATCTCGGCCCTGAGGGGGGATGCGACCTCGGACGTTTACGCCGGGAAGCTGGCGAAGGTCGAGGAGTTCCTGAGGGAGGGGGCCACGCGCGGGCAGATAATCTCGGAGCTGGGGAACGGGAGCGAGGCCTTCAACTCGGTTCCGACGGCGATCTACCTCTTCCTCGCGAACGCGGGGGACTTCCAGAGGACGGTGGTCGAAGCCGCCTCGCTGGGCGGGGACGCTGACACGATCGCCAGCATGAGCGGTGGAATCGCCGGGGCCCTTCTCGGCTCGAGCGGGCTTCCGGCAGGATGGCTTGAGAGGCTGGAGAGGCGCACCGAGCTGGAGAGGCTCGCCTCAGACCTCTTTTTCCTTCACGTCAGGAGGACGCTCGGGGGGAGGTGCGAGATGTGCTTCAGCGAGGAGTCCGTCTGGGCCTACAAGCTGGACGAGGCCGGAGGGAACGACATCTCCAACTTCATCCTCCTCTGCAGGTCCTGCCGCTCGGAGATGGAGAGGGAGAAGGAGGGGCTGTTCGCGAGGCCGCGCAAGCACGGGAAGTACAGGGCGGTCTACAGAAAGGCCCATAAGCGCGCGTAGGAGATAGGACTGGATCAGCATGAGGATGGGACCGGAGTGCCCGGAGTGCCTGAGAAATCTGGCCAGGCTGACCGCCGAGCTGGCGACCGCCGATCCGGGACTGCGCGCGGAGATGATCAGGAGGGCCGATGCAATCATCTCCGGCTACCCGCCCTCGTCAGTTCCCGCCGATGTCTCGAACGACTTTCTTGCGATGATAATGGAGGTCTCCGGCAACCCCGACCCGTTCAGGGATAGGAAGAGGGAGGAGATGGAGAGGGCGAGGAGAATTGTGGCAGGCCTCGAAAAGCCATCCGAACTTCCGGGCCTAGTCGAGCTTGCCGCGGTCGGGAACTCCCTGGACTTCTTCCTTCCTCCCTCAGTGATCGAGGCGGCGGTCAGGGAGAGGCCGAGTTTCGCACTAGACCACAGAGAAGAGCTGGCGAAAAGGCTCGCGACCGTCAGGGAGGTCCTCTACATCGCGGACAACGCCGGCGAGATTTTCTTCGACATCCCTCTCCTC
>CAZZKZ010000110.1:0-5041 GCA_964654915.1 Hadarchaeota archaeon (SeqCode) | reverse complement strand
AGGAGTTCGTCGAGAACTCACAGGACTACCAAGCCAAGTTGCTCAAGTTTGCGGTTGAAAGTTACCGAAGGAGGAAATACACGGGAATAACCGGGATTTTCCAGTTCATGTTCGTTGATCCGTGGCCGGCAATAACTTGGT
The DNA here is from genome assembly GCA_964654915.1 of Hadarchaeota archaeon (SeqCode). Taxonomy (GTDB): domain Archaea; phylum Hadarchaeota; class Hadarchaeia; order Hadarchaeales; family Hadarchaeaceae; genus JAVZGN01. The sequence continues at coordinate 4,900 of CAZZKZ010000110.1, read as the reverse complement.
CTGTTGTGGACTACTACCGCAGGCCAAAGAAGGGCTACCTAGTTCTCCGGAAGGTTTACTCGCCGGTCCACTTGATCATCACGCCCCCTAGGGACGAACTCTCAAGGGGCGCCGGGTTTTACGGAGATCTCACGGTGGTCAACGACCTGCCGAGAGAGTTTAAGGGGGCAAGATACCGATGGTGGGTGGAATCGCCATCCGGCCGTGTTCTCTTCGAAAAGGTCGGAAAGGTTGACGTCCCTGCCGACGGAGTGGTGACCGTCTATCCGCTCAGACCGATGGAAACCGTGAAAATCCCGGAAGATGCGGAGCTTGGGGAGTGGAAGGTCAGGGCGAGGCTGGAGCATGGGACGAAGGTCATAGTTGAGAACGAGGAAACCTTCAGGGTTGTCCCCAGGGAGAAGCTTCCCTCAGCCTAACTTTCCGTAGACCTTCGACGGGTCGAACACCTTTCTACCGATGATCCTCACTTTGCCGCCCCTGACCTCCCTATGAAAGCAGCTTCTGTAGCCTTCGTGGCATGCGCCGCCCAGCTGCCTGACATGGTAAAGAATTGCGTCGCCGTCGCAGTCTATGAACAATCGCACGAGAAGCTGGAAGTGCCCGGAGCTCTCACCCTTCAGCCAGAGCTTCTTTCTCTCCCTGCTCCAGAAGTACATTCTTCCCTCGGTGAGGGTGCGAACCACGGCCTCCCTGTTCTGGTGGGCAACCATCAGGACTTCCTTGGTCTTGGAGTCGCACACGACCGCCGTGATCAGGCCGCCCCTGAACCTGAGATTTCTGAGCACTGATTGGGCCTGCTCGGGAGAGAGCTTCACCTTCGTCTCCTCCGCAGCTCCTCCAGGACGTCTTTCAGGTGGACATCCCTTTCGGCTATCAGCACCATGGTGTGGAAGATGAGATCCGCAGCCTCGTGAATGACCTCCTCCTTGCCCTCCTCGCGCGCTGCCTTCACGAGCTCCTCCGCCTCCTCCAGCACCTTGTCCCCTGCCCTTCCCTCCGCCAGAAGCCTTGAGACATACGACTCCTTTTTCGGATTTCTCTTGCGATCGAGTATGACCTCGAAAATCTCATTCAGAATCTCTGTCTCCATACTCTCTACCTCTTTGAAGTCTCACGGAAACACTTAAAGAGTGCGCCTCTAAGCCTTCAATTTTGGACAGCTCACGCACAGTGGAAGAAAGCCTCAGCAGACCTTTCCTTCCAACTTCGAGCACGGTTGGCATCTTGAGAAAGTCAAGAACTGACAGGCCGGAGCGCACCCTGGCCCTGCCTCCGGTTGGGAGTATGTGGTTTGGCCCGGCCGCCAGATCTCCGAGCGCGACTGGGGTTAGATAACCCATAAAGACCGCCCCAGCGTTTTTGACAAGCCTCAGGTATTTTCTGGGGTTCCTCACAACCAGCTGGAAATGCTCCGGGGCGTATTCGTTGGCAAAATCAATCGCCTCATGGAGGTTCTCCGTCAGCACGATCAGACCGTTCTTCGAAAGAGAGGCACTTGCTATCTTCGAGCGCGGTATAAGTGGCAGGAGTGTCTCGATCTCGCGTTTCACGGCCAGCGCCAACTCCTTGGAGGGGGTGACGAGGACGCATGCAGCTTCCACATCGTGCTCGGCTTGGGAGATTAGGTCCGCTGCTATGTGTTTCGGGTTCGCGCTCTCATCGGCGACTATCAGGATTTCGCTCGGGCCAGCTTCAAAGTCCATCTCCACGACCGATGAGAGAAGCCTCTTGGCGGCGGTCACGTAGATGTTGCCTGGGCCAACTATTTTCTCGACCCTCGGAATGCTTTCGGTTCCGTAAGCCATGGCCGCGATTGCCTGCGCCCCGCCCACCCTGAAAACCGAATCGACGCCCGCTATCTTCGCCGCCGCCAGCACAGCTGGATTGACCGTTCCATCCCTCTTAGGAGGTGTACACACGATCACCCTGCTGACCCCCGCTATCTTCGCGGGCACGGCGGCCATCAGAAGCGTTGACGGGTAGCTGGCCTCGCCGCCCGGCACATACACTCCCGCGCTCTCGATGGGTCTGACCACTTGGCCCGCTCTCACTCCCTCGCTGATCTCCCCAAACCAGCTTCTCGGAAGCTGCCTTCTGTGAAACTCGCGGATCGACCTCGCCAGCGAACCCAGAGCTCTGAGAGTCCTCCTGGGCAAGGCACTTACGGCCTCGTTTATCTCCCTCTCGCTGACCCTTATCTGATCCCTGCGCATCGAAACGCCGTCAAACTTTGATGTGAACTCCAGAAGCGCGGCGTCACCCCTCCTCCTGACCTCTTCAACTATCTTCATCACGGAGGGAACCACGGAGGAAACCCGGATCTCCGAGCGTGTTAGCAGGGCTCGTCGCTCATCCGGCTTGCATCTTCCGAGTTCAACCATCCTCATCTAGAGGACCCCTTTCGTGCTTGGAACTTCTCTGCCGACCACCTGCACCGCCTTTTTGAGGGCTATCCCGAGAGCCTTGAATGCGGCCTCTACCTTGTGGTGGTCATTCTCTCCCTTGAGTACCATGATGTGGAGGTTGAACCTTCCGTTCTTGGCGAATGTGTCCAGGAAGTGCTTCAGAATGTCCGAGCTCACGTCCTCTATCCTCTTCTTTCTTAGCTTCAGGGAAATGTCCGAGTACGCGCGACCGCTCAGATCCACCGCAACGAGAACCAGCGCATCATCCATCGGGATCACCGCATCACCCATTCTGGCTATCCCGCGTCTGTCCGCCAGAACCTTGTCAAGCGCCTGGCCTATGCATATTCCGACATCCTCGATAACATGGTGGGAGAGGTCCCCGGTGGCTTTCACCTCGAGGTCTATACGCCCGTGTTTGCCTAGCGACGACAGCATGTGATCAAAAAACTTGAAACCAGTAGACACCTGAACCCTGCCGCTGCCGTCTAGGTTGATTTTCACCGTGATATCTGTTTCCTGAGTTTTTCTGCGCAGTGTGCACGTCCTCATCCGCGCACCACCTCCATCGCCTCACACAAACTGAACCTCCGCTCATATAACGCCTTGCCAACGACGACTCCGTATACCCCTGCGGACCTCAGCCTCTGTAGGTCTTCTAATGTTCCAACACCCCCGGAGGCAAGGATCGGGAGGGATGTGGATGACACCAGCCTTCTGACATCCTCGAGCTGCACGCCCGACATCGTGCCTTCAACGTCCACGATCGTGTAGAGAAGCCCCCAGATTCCCTTTTTCTCCAGCATTTTAGCGAACTCAATCGGTGTGGTGCCAGCTGCTTTCTGCCAGCCCCTGATGACAACCCTGCCCCCTCTGGAGTCCACCGCCACCACTATCCTTTCGCCCCCGAATGAGCATATCATCTCATCCAGTATCTCCGGGTTTTCTACCGCAATCGTTCCGATGACTATGCGATCTGCCCCGGCGGATAACAGGCTCCCCGCGCTTTCCAGACTTCTAATCCCGCCACCAACCTGGACCGGTATGTCAACGGCCTTAATCACCTCCACCGCCTTTCTCAGGTTGCTGCCCAGGGAGAGCGCAGCATCTAGGTCAACCACGTGCAGGTACTCTGCGCCCTCATTCTGCCATCTCCTCGCCCACTCAACTGGATCTCCGTACACCCTCGCGCTTTCAATTCTCCCCCCAACCAGCTGCACACATTTACCGCCGGCTATGTCAACGCTGGGTATCACGAGCATCTGGGCACCTACGGGAGAACGCGCTCGATCGGTATCACCAGAATGTCCCTCGCCCCGGCCCGCTTCGCAAGCCTGATGACCTCCTCCACCCTCTGTGTCTCAACCACTGCCTGTATTGCAAGCATCGGTGTGTCCGCCTCCACCTTCGAGACGGTTGGCCCGGCCATGCCCGGGACTATCCTCTTTATTTCCTCCAGTTTGTCGGCCGGGATGTTCATCAGAATCAGCTTCTTGCCCCTAGCTATCACGACGCTCTCTACCGCGGTTTTTATCTGCTCTATCTTCTGGCGCTTTTCCCTCATGCTTCCCGGATTTGCAAACAGCCTGGCAGAGGTCTCCATTATCTCTTCGATCACGGTTAGCCCGTGCATCCTCATCGTCGTGCCCGTGCTCACCAGATCAACGACGACGTCTGCTATTCCGATGAGCGGCGTTATTTCAGCCGAGCCTGAGATTTCCGAAATCTCGACCTTTATCCCCCTTTTCTTGAAGAACTCCGAAGCTATCGACGGAAACTCCGTCGCCACCCTCGTCCCGGGCCTTATGTCCCTGAGCTTTTTGATGCCGGAAGCCTCGCTTGCGGCGACCGCGAGCTTCGCCTTCCCGTACCCCAGGTCCAGCAGCTCGACAAGCTTCGCACCGCTCTCGATGACCAGATCGAGCCCGGTTATTCCGAGGTCCGTCGCACCCCTCTCCACTATCTTCGGAATATCCTGCGCCCTAGCGAAGAAGAGCACCACGGAGGGATCCCTCGTCCTGGAGAAAAGCATCCTCTCGCCCCTGTCAGCTGCACCAAACCCTGCGTCCTCCAGAAGCCTTATCGTCGGCTCGTAAAGCCTTCCCTTGTTCGGGACCGCTATCTTGACCTCCATCACCTGACCTCACCTTCAAGCTCTCTCAGGGCTTTCAAAAGCCTTTGGTTTTGGCCCGGGCTTCCTATGGTTATTCTCACAAACCTCTCACCGGCGCACTTGAAATTCCGGAGGCTCCGCACCAAGATTCCCTTGTTCATCAGCAGTCCGCAAAACTTCTCGGAGTTCATATTCCATGGACTCACATCAACCATCAGGAAGTTTGCCTGTGATGGCAGAGGTTTCAGACCGAGCGCCTTCAGACCTTTGAGAACCCTCTCCCTCTCGCTTTTGATTTTTGCAACGACCTTTTTCATGTAACAGATGTCCCGGAGAGCGGCTGCGGCTGCCGCCTGCGCCAGCCTGTTCACGTTGAACG
>CAZZKZ010000109.1:0-3711 GCA_964654915.1 Hadarchaeota archaeon (SeqCode) | reverse complement strand
CTCAACACCTCCCATTGCGCTCACGGCGTCCGCCAGCACCATCTTGCCGTGCTCCGCCGCCACCTTGGCGAGCTCGCGGAGCGGGTTCAGCAGCCCCGTGCTCGTCTCAGAATAAACGATGGTGACCGCCTCGACATCCGGGTTCTTTCTGAGGGCTTCGTCGAGCGCCTCGGGGGTGATTGGCTCACCCAACGGTATCTCGAGATCGACGACCTCCTTCCCGTTGGCCTTGGCAACTTGGGAGAACCTTCTCCCAAACTCGCCATTGACGCAGCAAAGGACCTTCTTCCTCACGCAGTTCCTTATCGAGGCTTCCATCATGCCCGTGCTCGAGGACGGAAGGAGAAAGACCTGATTCTTCGTTTCCAAGAACTTTTGCAGGCGCTGCACGGTGTCGTTGTGGAGCTCAACATATTCAGCACTGCGGTGGCTGAACATCTGAATGCTCATCTCGAGGAGAACCTCGGGCCTGCACGCCACCGGACCAACCGTGAACAGTTTCATTTTGTTCATCCCATCTTACGCCTTGGCTCATCTTCTCACATTCTGCCTTCTTAAAAGACTTTCGGTTGAGGAGATCAGAGCGGCTCAATCCTTTAATAATTTCTGCACGAAAGAAACTGAGAAGCTGATGTACCACAAGATGGTTCTCTGCGTGACGGAGGCCACGCCCGAGGAAGTGGTGAGGGTCGCATCCAAGCTGTGCGACAAGGAAACCGAGGTGATAGTCCTTCACGTCGTTAGGGTCCTGACCGACCTGCAGAGGAGGGAGGCCGAGGAGAAATTTGCTTGGGTGATCGAAACGCTGAAGAAGGAAGGAATCCGGGCGAGGCTGGAGCTTGTGGAGTCAGCGGATCCGAAGAGCGCGATAGTTTCGTTCGTCAGGGAGAATTCCGCCGACGTCGTGGTCACAGGAACCATCCAGAAGAAGGGAATTCTGGCACTTGTATCCGAGAGCATCTCAGACTATCTCATAAAGCACGTGCCTTGCACGCTTGTGCTCGTCAAGAGACCGGACTGAACGGAGGTGAACGACCTGCCCGCTTTTTTCCCCTTCTCCTGTTCATCCTGGCGATATTCCTTACATTCATACACCCGCACTTTCGAGTCCCCTTCACCTCAAAGATAATCCACATCGACCTAGGGGTGGCAACACTCATCTGCGCGTCCATTCTGCTAATCTTTTCCGGCAACAGGATAGACCTCCTGCAGGGCGGCATCGTCGGTATTGAAAACCTCAGGCCGTACTCCGTGATCGTCCTCGTCCTTTCCCTCTCTTTCATCTGCCTAACGCTCGAGTACGCCGGCTTCTTCGAGTTCGTCGCCCTGAAGTTTCTCAGTTCAGCAGGCACCGGTAGAAAGCTCTTTCTGAATGTCTTCCTCCTCTCGTACATCCTCACGCTTTTCACAAACAACGACATAGTCATCCTCACACTAACCTTCATAATCTTTCACATCTGCAGGCACGCCAAGCTGAATCCGATGCCGTATCTTTTCCTCCAGTTCTTCGTGACGAACATAGCCGGGATGACTCTCTACATAGGGAACCCGACGAACATAATCGTGGCCGACTTTGCGGGAATAGATTTTGTCAAGTTCGCGAAGTGGATGGTTCTGCCGTCGCTCGTCTCCACCCTGGCTTGCGCCGGAGTGGTCTACCTCATCTTCAGAAGGCAGATTCCGGAAAGGCTGGAAACTCAGGCACAGGAGATGCACGACGTGGAGACGATGAGAGACAGGGGGGCGGCGGCGGTCGCCCTGATCTGCCTTTCCCTGACGGTACTTCTCATGAGCCTGCCGAAAACGGTCGTCAGAATTCCGAACTGGGTGATTCCCCTTATCCTAGCGCTTCCGCTAGCCGTCTACATCGCCAGCCGGGGGTTCCTCCTAAAAATCGTGCAGAGAATCCCGTGGAAGATCGCGCCCTTTCTGCTCGGACTGTTCATACTGGTGGAGGGGCTGGCAGCCTCCGGGTGGACCGGAATGTTCTCCTCCGTCCTCTCCGGCATCCCAGACAGCGGCCCCATGTCCGTACTCCTCCCGTGCTTGATGGCCAGCTGGTTCTCGGGCTTCATGAACAATCACCCGATGACCGTCTTCTTCTCGCGCAGCCTGCCCTCCAGTTGGCGGGGAATGTTTCTGGCGATAATCGCCGGGAGCAACATCGGGCCGACAACGATGATCACCGGATCTCTGGCCGGAATCATGTGGTCAGAGATACTCGCCCAGCACGGTAGAGCCATCTCTTTCTCCGAGTTCTCCAAGTACGGGATCATCGTGAGCACGGTGGCAATAATTCTGGCGAGCTTTATAATCTGGCTTGAGCTCGGGATGCTTTGACGGACCCATGTTTATATGTCCATCCTGCTAAAGAAAAAAAGTAGTAGGGGGTCTATAAGTGGGCAAGGCTAGCAGACCTAGGCGCGGATCACTGGCGTACTCGCCCAGAGTGAGAGCCAGGCGACCATACGGTAGGGTGCAGTCCTATCCGGAGAGCGAAAAAGTTGGTCTACAGCTGCTGCCTGCTTACAAAGCCGGGATGACCCATGTGTTCATGATAGATGACAGGAAGGGGAGTCTGACCCACGGACAGGAAATATGTGTGCCCGTAACCGTTCTAGAGGCCCCGCCCGTCTTCGTTTGCGCCATCCGGATGTATGGCAGGAGCGACCGCGGGAAAAAGACCATTCATGAGGTTTGGGCTAAGGAGCTGCCGCGACAGATCTTCCGGAAGATACCCGAGCTGAAGCACGACATGCAGAAAGCGATGAGCAAGGCGGAGGAGCTTGTGAAGGCTGGAAAGATCGACGACCTGAGGGTCATCGTCTGCACGCAGCCGTGGAAGGGGAACATCCGCAAAAAGACCCCAGAGATTGTAGAGGTAGGGGTCGGGGGGAAATCTCTGGAAGAGAAGTGGGAGTACTGCAAGAAGATTCTGGGGACCGAGGTTCGGGCGCGCGATGTCTTCGCGGGGGGAGAGCTCGTGGACATCACTGGCAAAACAAAGGGCAAGGGTTTCCAGGGGCCCGTGAAGAGATGGGGAATAAAGATTCTGCCAAGAAAAACGAGAAAGGGGAGAAGGCAAGTGGGTTCGATCGGTCCCTGGTCGCCCACAAAGGTCATGTGGACGGTGCCGATGGCCGGGCAGATGGGGTACCACCAGCGAACGGAGTTCAACAAGAGGATCCTGAAGATCGGGAGCGACGGCAAGGAGGTCACCCCGGAAGGAGGATTTCTGAGGTTTGGTCCGGTCAGGTCGGATTATGTGATGGTCAGCGGTTCGGTGCCGGGTCCGACCAAGAGGCTTGTGCTGCTTAGACAGGCGATAAGACCATCAAGGGCTCCGACCGGTGCCCCGACCATCACCCACATAAGCCTGGAATCGAAGCAGGGGTGAGGGGATGGAGGTCAACGTCTATTCCGCAGAAGGAAAGCCCGTGAAGAGGATTAAACTGCCGGACATTTTCCAGACAGAGATAAGACCGGATGTGATAGGGCGCGTGGTTCGTGCGATCCAGAGCGCGCGCAGGCAGCCCTACGGCCCAGACGAGATGGCCGGAAAGAGAACAACGGCGGAGCCCTGGGGCAAGGGCTACGGCGTATCCCGGGTGCCGAGGGGAAAGGGAACGAGATATCCTGCGGCGGGAATGGCAGGAGTCGGTCCGCCCGGGGGCGCGGGGGGGGAAGCCCGTGCCGCCTCTCACGGGCGGG
>CAZZKZ010000108.1:0-3654 GCA_964654915.1 Hadarchaeota archaeon (SeqCode) | reverse complement strand
GCGGGGCCGCCCGCGCTCCCCAGGATTTGGAAGTGGAGCGGGCGGTGGAGGGCAAGCTGAGGCACGACCGGGAGGTTGTCCTCAGGCTCAGACCGGCCCCGAGGGTTCTGGACGGTGTCAGGGCTAGGCTTCCGGATGCCGTTCTGGTCGGGTTCAAGGCCGAGTGGTCCGTGACGGATGAAGAGCTAGAGGCCTCCGGGAGGAGAAAGCTCGAGGAGCAGGATCTGGACATCGTTGTGGCGAACGATGTCGCGAGGCCCGGGGCCGGGTTCCGCAGCGACACGAATGACGTCGTGATAGTCACGAGAAGGGAGAAGAGAAAAATGGTCGCCGGCAAAGAGGAAATAGCGTGGGCGGTGCTGGATCTCGCACTGGGAGAGCTGAGGTCGAGGAGGGGCTGAGGGCGGAGGCCTTCGTGCCGGGTCACATCTCGGGCTTCTTCCAGCCCTTTCTGAGGAAGGACCCGCTGAGGTCGGGATCCAGAAACTGCGGACCGTGCACGGAGGCCGGGGTTAGGACTGAGGTTGTCATTCGGAAGTCGGGGAAAATTGAGGGGAGGATAAACGGAAGAAGGAGCTGGGCGCCGACCAGCAGGTGGGTCGCGGAGAGGCTGCTGCCCGAGGGATGGGGTGCGACGGTGAACCACGCGGCCGACATTCCGGTCGGGGCCGGCTTCGGGGCCAGCGGGGCGGGGGCGCTCGGGACGGCGCTGGCCATCGGATCCCTGCTCGGTCTGAAGAGGGAGGAGGCGATCGCCGCCGCTCATCGGGCCGAGGTCGTCTGCAGGACCGGGCTTGGGGATGTCGCGGCCCAGGCGTGCGGGGGGCTCGTCATCGGGGTCAGGCCCGGGGCTCCGCCGCACGGGATGGTGAGGAGGATCGGGATCCGCGGGGATGTGGACATCGTCTGCTGCACTCTCGGGGGAATAAAGACGTCCTCTGTTCTTGCGGAGGATGAGTTCATATCGAGGAGCCGGAGGCTGGGCGGGGAGGCCATGAGGAGAATTCTCAGGTCTCCCTCGCTCGTGGGCTTCCTGAGGATCTCGAGGTGGTTTGCGGAGGGGCTCGGTCTGATGGATAGGGAAATCAGGGAGATATGCGGGATTGCTGAGGGGACCGGGGCAATCGGGGCCAGCCAGGCCATGCTCGGGAGGACCGTCTTCGCCTTCTGCAGGCCGGCGGAGACCTGGAGGGTGAGGAGGGCCCTCACGGACGCCGGGCTGAACGTCCTTCTCACCAAGGTTTCCGCGGAGGGCGGGAGGGTCCTGCGCGGTCAGTAGAACTCCATGTGGACGACCTTTTCGGGCGGGATGCGGGGCGGCCTGGACGGCTTTTCGGCCGGTCTGCCCACCGGTATGATCGCGACCGGTCTGACCCCTGCCGGGAGCCTCAGGACCTCTGCGACCTCCCCCTCGTCGAATGCCCCGACCCAGCAGGTCCCGTAGCCGAGGGCGAACGCCGAAAGGAGGATGTTCTGGATGGCCGCCGCCGTGTCCTGGATGGCGTAGAGCTCCTCACCTCTCCTTCCGTAGACCCTTGAGCTCCTCGCGAGGTTGGCGCAGACAACGATGACGACCGGCGCCTCCTCGATGAAGGACTGACCGAGCGCGGCCTCGGCCAGCCTTCTCTTTGTTTTTCCGTCCCTGACGACGACGAACTCCCAGGGCTGGCGGTTTCCGGCGCTCGGCGCCGAGGTCGCCGCCTCCAGAATCTTCCGCAGGTCGTCCTCGCTCACGGGGTCCTCGCGGAAGGCCCTCACGCTTCTTCTTCCGTGGATGGCATCGAACACATCCATGACAAAACCATTTAATTGTCGAAAAAGATAAGGTTTCCGGATGGTGTTCTCCCAGCTCAGCTGGATAATCGAGAAGGCAGCGGAGCTTCTCGAGGACAAGGTCAGGGAGGGACCGATTTCGGAGAGGGACGTTGAGATAGCCTTCGAGATCTTCGCCAGGTCAAGGCTGGAGCAGATCGCCCAGGATCTGGGTCCGGCGAGAGAGGCCGAGGCCAAGGATTACGTCCTGATGAAGCTGCGGGAGAGGGCCAAGCAGCTCAACGCGCAGCACTGGGGTAAGGAATAGCTAAAGCGGCAGGCCGGCCCAGGTGGCGTAGATCAGGAACAGGATTGCCATTGCCGCCAGAACAAGAGCCGTCCCCCACTTCCTCGCCTGCGCCCTCATGCAGACATAGGCGAAGAAAACGAAGACGGCCAGAATGACCGACAGCACGATTGAGAGGATAACCTGACCGGCCAGCCTCACCCAGCCGCTCGCCAGAACCACCGCCAGGGCGGGAAGGGCTATCAGAAACAGCAGAATGGTGCCGGCTATTGCCCACGCGCGCAACACATCGCCACCCCTTCACTATTCGGGTAAAGATATAAAAAGCGTGCGCGGAGAACCTTCAGCGGTTGAGATGGGGATAACCGAGGACATTCAGTGGCTGAAGTCTAACGAGAGGGGTGCTCTGAGGATCTTCACCATAGTCGCGGGTGGCGGTCCCTGCACCCCCAGGGCCGTGAAGGAGAGCTACGCGAAGGATGGGGACTGGTGGCCGGTCAAGGCGTACATAAAGATGCTGGCCGAGAGGGGTCTGGTCGAGGAGAAGGACGGCACGATCTCGCTGACAGACTACGGGAGAAAGGTCGCGGAGACCCTGAAGGCGACGGAGGGTCTGGCGGCGGTCTGAGGGTCTGGTTTATTTATCTCCGGCGTCTTTAGTCTCCTTTTGGGGGTCGTGGGGTAGCTTGGTCTATCCTGCCGGCTTCGGGAGCCGGAGACCCGAGTTCAAATCTCGGCGACCCCACCACCTTGGTGTCTTAGTAAGACTACTCCTTTACTGCTTCTAATTCCATCAGATCCGTCAGAATCCTCCAACAGATTAGGTCTTCAGACTAGCTGGGGAGGTTGCTGAAAGAAATGAAATCATATCTGCTCAAGTTATTCTTGACTTTTCGCCGATGATCGCGGGACAAATTTCCTAAGAATGCTTCTAATTACGGAATCTGCTTTAACCAAGCCCCTCTCTGATAATCGAAAAACCTTTGGTTTTGATCCCCCTCCTCCTTTCTTTTCAGTTTCAACAAATGTCATAAATCCTTTCTCACACATTAACCTAACCTGACGTTCTACTGTTTCAGGTTTTACCGGAATACCTATGTCTCTAAGTTCCTTTATAATCTGCTCGTAAGAACGCCACTCGTTTCCTTTAAAGTAAAAAAGCACGAATATAGCTTCCATCGCATTCAGCTTGTCGGCATTAACAAGCAATTCTTTAGGTATATTTTTGGGAGCGTCTGTCACATTTTTCACCCAATTTCTAACTTACTTAGCGCCTTGCTTATTCTTTCTTCTCCCGGTCCGGTTATTATGTATTTTTCATTCACTTTTCCTACACACCGTTCTTCTTCCAATTTATGTAATGCTCGAGTAATCGTGCTCTGAGCATAATGTTTGCCCAGAATTTTTCCGATTTCTCCTCTACTTAATCCTGCAGGAAAATTCAACAGCATCAATAATATCTCGTCTTGACAACCCATTTGCTTAGTTACCAATACCTCTCCCGCATGTATCTCAATAAAAGGCATCTTTCTCTGCATCAACCCGGTTATAATGTTAACAATCTCTTGAGAATTGGATGTATGGTAGATCCTCAC
>CAZZKZ010000107.1:0-9307 GCA_964654915.1 Hadarchaeota archaeon (SeqCode) | reverse complement strand
GCCCGCCGTGTGCTGTCGTCTACCCCCGCTCTCCTCTTCGCTTTCTTCGCCTTCCGCAGCTAGATTCTGGCCGTGGCCGCATGCGCCAGAATGTGGCCTCCAACCGGCCTCGTCGGATCTCCGAAAAACATGCTGGGGTCGGCCAGAACCTGGTTGGTCACGTAGACCGCCATGTCAAACGAGTCCGCCAGCAGGTGGAGATCCATCAGATGTCTGTTGAGCTTCTGCTGCCTCTCGGGCATCCTCTCCCTCCCGTGATATTCCGCCCGGAATAGTGACGTAACGGAGTCAACGACGAGAAGCCTTATCCCTTCCTTCTCCGCAAACTCCTCGACCTTCTTCACCATAACCATCTGCTGGTCCGTGTTGTAGACCCTCGCCACGCGGATGTTCCTCAGGGCCTCCGCCGGGTCCAGCCCCAACGCGACCGCCATATCTCTTATCCTCTCCGGCCTGAAGGTGTTTTCCGTGTCTATGTAGACGGCCTTTCCCTCAAGGCCACCGCGCTCCCTCGGAAGCTGGACGTTCACGCAGAGCTGGTGCGCCAACTGCGTCTTGCCCGACCCGAACTCCCCGAAGGCCTCGGTCACCGCCTGCGTCTCCACCCCTCCCCCCAGCAGCTCGTCGAGCTTCCTGCTCCCGGTTGTTATCCACCCTATCTTCTCCCTGTGCTTCAGCACGTCCTCGCCGCTCACAAACGTGTCAAGTCCCAGGGCCTCCCTGGCCGCGGCAACTATCTTCCTAGCGGTCGCCTCCCCTATCTCAGCCACCGAGATCAGCTCCTCGGCCGATACCATGGCAACCGACCTCACGGTGGGGAAGCCAGCCGCCCTAAGCTTCTCGGCTATCGATGGGCCAACCCCCGGCAGATCCTCAAGCGAAATCTCCTTCCTCATTTCTCTCCCACCTTAATCTTCTCCTTCATCGCTTTTATCCTCTGGAGTGCGGCCTCGGCCTCGCTCAAGGGCTCCGCCGGAAGCACCTCCGTCGCCCTTATCTCCAGCATGCCGGAGAAGGCATCCTGCCTCACCGTCCCCCTGACAATCACCTCTCTCCCCAGAATCCTCGTCAGGACCGCATCCTGGAGCTGGCCTCCGGCCAGCAACTCCTCCGCCCTCAACCCTGTGAGTCTCTCCGCAGCCTCACCGAACACGACAACCCTCACCGCCCCCGACCCGTCATCAAGCATGAAGCCGAGGACGGCCTTCGGCTTCGGCTCGACCTCCCCGCAGACCGAGCACACCCTGCCATCCTCGGACGTTATCGTGCGCATGCACCTCGGGCAGACGTTGAAGTAGGGTCTCTTGGTCAAAACCTGAACGATTGACCCCCTGACCTCCACCCTCTCCCCGAGCTGACCTAGCCCGGAGATTCTTTTTCTCTCTCCGACTGACGGGGGGGCAACCTCGACAGCCAGCCCCGGCGGATTCAGCTCGAGGGCCGTCATCTCGCTTGCCCTCAGCTCCACACCGTTCTGCATTCCGGCGACGCTGTAGACATCCGTGAGCCTCACAACGTCCCCGACCTTTATCCCCTGAACCCTGTCCGCAAGCTCGTCCCAGAAGGAAACCCTGACGGAGCCGGACTCGTCCGCGATTTTGATCGATGCAACCCTTCCGGTTCTTCCATCCTGTCTCTGGAAATCCCTGGGCGGGGAGACCTCTACGACCTTCCCCACGACCTCCAGACACTCCATGTTGGGCTCTATCTCGGCCACCTTCACCCTGCTCGGCCTGATCTCCTCCACCTCCACGGTGTTCACCTCAACCGTTGTGTCCCTGCCGACGTGCAGCTCCGGCGCCCCGCTTATGCCGGCCTTCGAATAAGCGTTCTTGACCAGCAGAACATCCCCAACCTTCAGCCTCTCCGCAATCCCCACGCTGTCACCCCAGAAGGTGAGCCTTATGGCCCCCGTGCCGTCGGCTATCACAACGCTCTGGACCCTCTTGACCGTGCCGTCCGACATTCTGACCTCGGCGGGCATCTGCTTCCTCCTGACCCTGCCGGCCACGCTCACGTACGGCATTCCGCTGGCGACATCCCTTATCTTCACGATCGGTAGGGAGACTCTCCTGAGACCCTCCCCCTCCGGCGGGTTGATGACTATCTTCGATCTGTCGTCCACGCTCAGCTCGGACATCTTGAAAATCCCCTCCCTCACGGAGGCGTTCTCTATCCTCACAACGTCGTCCTGCCGCAGCTTCTCCACCTCTTCCACGGCGCTTCCCCAAGCAGAAACCCTGACCACCCCCTTTCCATCCGTTATTATGAAGGAAGTCATCCGCCGGCCATCTTGCCCCATGACCCTCACCCCCGCCTTGGAAACGACTTTCCCGATCACATCGACCTCTTGGCCCGGCCTCAGCTCCGAAAGGCTGACCACCGATCCCCCGATATCTGGGAGGCTTTCCGCGTCGACGTCAGGCGGGTTGACCTCAACCGATCCTGTGCTGCCGAGCGAGAGCTCCACCCGACCCTCCGGCCCCTGCCTGACGTACGCGTTCCTCACCCTGAGAACGTCACCCCTCTCAATCTCTCCCCTCCCCAGAATCTCCGCCCTCTCCCCCCAGAGAACAAGCCTCACCGTTCCCGTTTCATCCCTCAGGAGAACGCTCCCGACGAGACCCTTCCTTCCGTCCTGATACTCGAAGCTCCGGGGAAGCATGACCCTGACAACTCTCCCGACCACCTCAACCCTTGACATTCCCGGAAGCAGGTCCCCTATCTTCATCGGGCCCCGCGGTGCGACCTCCGGAAAATCAAAAGTGACGCCCAGCTCCCTGCCGACCAGTACGGCCGCAGCCCTGAGGTTTATCAATCCCACCTTCTCCTTCGTCTTCCACACCCTCTCCATCACCTCTTCCCTTGACCGGCCGCTCTTGCTCGCTATCTCCTCAATCATCTTCTCAAAATCGTCCGTCTCCATACCGCTACCCCACTCCTACACTCCCCGCCCGTAAAGAACAAGCTTTTGAGGTGGGGTGGGTGAATGTAATCCCGTCAGCCCTGACCCCTCCTGATCTCCTCAAGAATTTCCCTCGCCCTGTCAACCCTTATCTTCCTCTCCGCTATCATCCTTTCAGCCACCAGGTCGACCAGATCTCCCTCCGCACCGGCCATCATGGCTATGTTCCTTGCGTGCAGCTTCATGTGCCCCCTCTGTATGCCCTCGGTCGCGAGGGCCCTCATGGCGGCGAGGTTGTTCGCCAGACCGACCGCTGCCATAACCTCCGCAAGCTCCCTCGCGCTTCCAACCCCCAGGATTTTCCGGCAGACCCTAGCGACCGGGTGAACGGCAGTGGCCCCTCCGACCACGCCCGCCGCGACCGGTAGCTCGATCTCACCCAGCAGATCCCCGTCCTCCGTCTTCGACCACCTCGAGAGAGGTCTGTATGTCCCTCCCATTGCGGCGTAAGCGTGCGCCCCCGCCTCTATCGCCCTCGTGTCATTCGCCGTCGCGAGCGCGAGCGCCGTCACCCCGTTCATTATCCCCTTGTTGTGCGTGACGCACCTGAAGATGTCCGAGGCAGCAAACTCGTACGCATCCAGTATGGCCTCGACGACCTCCCCTCCGCCGAGTGCCTCCTTCGCGAACACAGCGCGGGCCCTTGCCAGCCTGTAGATCGCGAGGTTGGATACTATGCGGAGGAGTGTCCTCCCGCCGGTTATCCTCTCAATGAGGGGGGAAACCGACTCGCACATCGTGTTAATGACGTTCGCCCCCATTGCATCCCTGACGTCGATCAGAAGGTGGATGACAACCATCGGCCCCCTGCCGGTCTGGATGACCCTGGCCTCAAGGTCCACCGCTCCCCCGCCAAGCCCCACCAGCACCGGGTCCTGCTCGTTGGCCTTGCGGAGGATCTCCTCCTTCGCAAGCATGACCTCCCGGCGGGCCCTCTCCGGGTCGGGAGATCCAACCACCTGGATCTGGCCGATCATCACCGGGGGTGTGCTCTCCGTGAAGAATCCTCCCCTCGCCCTAGCCATCTTCGCGGCGTTTGAGGCGGCCGCAACGACCGAGGGCTCCTCCGTCGCCATCGGGATGAGGTAGTCCCTTCCGTTTATTCTGAAGTTCGTCGCTATCCCGATGGGAACCGGCATTAGACCGACCACATTCTCTATCATCCTGCTGGCCTGCTCGAACGGGAGCCCGCCCTCCCTCAGAATTCTCACCTCCTCATCGGTCAGACCGGCGAACTCTTTGACAACCTTCAGTCTCTCCTCCGCCGAGAGCCTGTAGAAGCCCGAAATCTCCGAGGTCTTCATCCTAATATGTCTGACCGGAGGGTCCTAATAAAATCGGGCGGATCTGACAGTTCACTCCTGAATTCTCCTGATGAGCAGCCTGACGGCAAGCCCGTCCAGATCCCAGTCCTTCAGGTAGCCCTCCCCTCCGACCTCCCTGAACCCGCATATCTTCAGGTTCCTTATCCGGACCTCCCTCTTTATGTAATCCTGCATGGAGACCAGCATTCCGAACTCCTCCTTACCGTCCACCCCTATCGAGGCGTCCACTCTCTCCTCCATCCCCAGATCAAGGTCCTTCCTCATCATCTGGAACCTCCTCACGACCTCCCTGGCCAGACCCTCCGCCTTCAGCTCATCGGTCATCTCCGTGCAAAGGGCTATCCTGCCAGCCTCCGTCTCGCAGGACACGAAGCCGGGCAGATCCGGGAATGCCGAGGACGGCGGCAGAACCTCCAGCTCCTTGCAGTTCAGCTGGCGCCGCAGGATTTCAAGCAGATCCGATATCTCGGACCTCGGCTGCACGACGATCTTCCTGACCGGCCACCTCCCCTTTATGCCGGCCTCCTGCCTCAGCCTGGCGGCGGCCTCGACGAGCCTCCTGACCGACGCCATCGCCTCCTCCAGCTTTCCATCGATCATCCCGCGCTCGGGCTCCGGCCAGTCGAGCATGTGAACGCTGATCTGGGCTGATGGGTCTGCCTCCCTCACCAGGTCCCTGTACAGCACCTCGGCCATGTGGGGGGCGAAGGGGGAGAGGAGCCTCATCAGGATGAAGAGCAGGCGGTGAAGGGTCCAGTACATCGCCGTCTTTGCCGGGTCCTCCCTCTCTATCCAAGCCCTCTCCCTCACGAGCCGGATGTACCACCTGCTCAGATCCTCCAGAATGAAGTCCGAGAGGGCCCTCGCCGCCCTGTGTATCTCGAACGCGTCCAGGGGCACTGTCATCTCCTCCGCGCTGGAGTTCACCCTCGACAGGATCCACCTGTCCTCCAGCTGAAGCTTCAGCCCGGACGGGTCAACCGCCTTCGGGTCGAACCTGTCCAGCGACATGTAGGTTGTCGCAAAGACGGGGACGTTCCACAGAACGCTCAGAACCCTCCGGGCCTGCTCCACCCCCCTCCAGCTGAACTTTAGGTCCTCCCACGGCGGGTTCACGGAGAGAATGTAGAGGCGGAGGACATCGGCCCCGGCCTTCTCAACCACCTCCTCCGGCTCTATGACGTTGCCGAGCGACTTTGACATCTTCCTTCCGTGCTCGTCAAGGACGAAGCCGTGCATGAGAACCCTCCTGTAAGGAACGTCATCAAAGACGGCGACCGACAGGACCTGCTGGCTGTAGAACCACTTCGTCACCTGATCCTCGCCCTCGACTATGAAGTCCCTCTGCCAGTCGGGGCCGGTTGCCGAGGCCCAGGCAGCTATCCCCGAGTCAAACCAGACATCCAGAACATCCGGAATTCTCCTTGCCAATCCGCCGCACTCGCAGGTCAGCTCGATCTCATCGACGAAGGGCTTGTGGAGATCGATCCCGGGCGGGACCTGACCGGCGGCCCTCTTCCGCAGCTCCTCCAGGCTTCCGATCACGATCTGTCTCCCGCACGACCGGCAGACCCACATCGGGATCGGAATTCCCCAGTACCTCTGCCTTGAGATGCACCAGTCGCCAACGGACTCCACCCCGTTCACATACCTTGTCTTGACCCACTGTGGAATCCACTCGACCCTCTCGTTTCTTTCGAGGATGCGCGGCTTCAGATTTTTGATGAATATGAACCACTGCTCGGTCGCCCTGAAGATGAGGGGCGTGTGGCAGCGCCAGCAAAGGGGATACGAGTGGACTATCCTCCCCTTCTTGAGGAGCAGCCCTTTTCTCTCCAGATCCCTCTCAACAACCTCGTCCGCATCCTTCACGAAAAGCCCGGCGTACTTGCCGGCCTCCTCCGTGAACCTTCCATCCGGGCCGACCGGGCTGAAAACGGGCAGGCCGTAGACCTTCCCTATCTCATAGTCTTCCTCACCGTGCCCCGGAGCCGTGTGCACGCAGCCCGTTCCCTCCTCGAGCGTTACGTGGGGACCGCATATCACCCTGTGGTGGCAGACGAACTCTCTCTGCTTGGGAACCTCCTCCAGAAGCGGGTGCTCATACTCGAGGCCCTCCAGCTCCCTGCCCACCAGACGCTCGATAACCCTGAAATCTGAGAAGCCGAGCTCTCCCGCAACCTTCGGAAGAAGCCCCTCTGCGAGTATGTAGATTTCACCTCCGGCCTCGACCCTCACGTAGTCAAAGTCCGGATGAACGCAGACGGCGACGTTGGCCGGAATCGTCCAGGGTGTTGTCGTCCAGACCAGCAGGTACTCCCTCTCCCTGCCCTTCACCCTGAACCTCACATAGATCGACGGGTCCGACACCTCCTCATACTCACCCCTCACCTCGTGCTCCGCCAAGGCCGTCTCGCACCTCGGGCACCAGTGGATGACCCTGACATCCTTCCCAACCAGGCCGCTCTCGTAGGCCCTCTTGAAGGTCCACCAGGCCTTCTCGATGTAGTCGTTCGTGAGGGTCATGTATGGCCTGTCCCAGTCCATCCAAACGCCCAGCCTCCTGAACTGATCCGTCATTATCGAAACGTGCTCGAGCGCCCACTGCCTGCACCTTCTGATGAACTCCGCCACCCCTATTCTGGTCTCTATCTCCTTCTTCGACCTTATCCCGAGCAGCTCCTCGACCTTGACCTCTATCGGAAGGCCGTGACAGTCCCATCCCGGCTGCCTGGAGACATCAAAGCCCCGCATGGTCATGAATCTCAGCAGGGCATCCTTGATTATCTTGTTCCAAGCGGTTCCGAGGTGGATGGCTCCGCTCGCGTAGGGCGGGCCATCGAGGAAGAGCCACCTCGGACGTCCCCTGCCCCGCTCCTTCACCTGCTCGTAGACGCCGGCGGACCTCCACCACTCCTGAACCTCCCGCTCCACGGCCGCAAAGTCGTAGACCCGCCTGGCAGGTCTTATCATCTCCGACTCACCTTTTTACCTTCCCGCACTACCGTTTTAAGAGTGCACGAGAACTGTTTAGTTTGGTGAGGTCTTGCCAGAGGAGTTTGAGATCTGGGTGGAAAAGTACCGCCCGATGAAGCTTGACGACATCGTGGGGCAGGACGAAATCGTCGCCAGGCTCAAGACCTTCGTCGAGAAGAAGTCGATGCCCCACCTCCTCTTCGCCGGGCCGGCCGGAACCGGTAAGACCACCGCGGCCCTCTGCATAGCCCGCGAGCTCTTCGGAGAAAACTGGAGGCAGAACCTGCTCGAGCTCAACGCGAGCGACGAGCGGGGGATAGACACGATAAGGACAAAGGTCAAGGATTACGCGAGGACGAGACCTATCGGGGACGTTCCCTTCAAGATAATCCTGCTCGACGAGAGCGATGCCCTCACGTCCGAAGCCCAGCACGCCCTGAGGCGGACGATGGAGATGTTCACGCACACGTGCAGGTTCATCCTGGACTGCAACTACTCCAGCAGGATAATCGAGCCCATCCAGTCGAGGTGCGCCGTCTTCAGGTTCAGAAGGCTCGGAGACGAGGACGTGAAGAAGATGCTCGAGAGGATAGCAAGGAGCGAGAAGCTCACGATAACCCCTGAAGCCATGGACGCCATCGCCTACGCGGCGCAAGGGGACATGAGGAAGGCGATAAACATCCTGCAGGCCGCGGCCGCCCTGAAAAAGAGAGTTGACGAGAAGGCCGTCTACGCCGTCACCTCACTCGCCGAGCCGAAGGAGGTCAAGGAGATTGTGCAGCTCGCGCTGGCAGGGAAGTTCTTCGAGGCCCGGGAGAAGCTGCACAGCCTCCTCGTCGAATCGGGTCTCTCGGGTGAGGACCTGCTCGAGCAGATCCACAGGCAGATCTTCGACCTCGACATTCCCGAGGAAAAGAAGGTGGAGCTTGTGGACAAGGTCGGCGAGTTCTCCTACCGGATAACTCAGGGCGCGAACGAAATCATCCAGCTCGAGGCCCTGCTCGCACACTTCACGCTCGCCGGAAGAAGGTGAGGTAACCCTCCGAAAGTTTGACCCGTTGAGGTTGCTGCCGTCAGCTGACTGCTTCACGCGGCACCATCGCTTCCGTGGCCCTTCATCTGACGACTGAACCTCAGACGCATCGAGGTACCGGGACAACATGCTGAAATGTCCCGGTCGTCCTTCATCAGGCAGTGCTTGGAAAAAAGAAAAAAATCGCCAGCACAGGTTTTGCTCCCGCCCAGCGGAAGCTTCAGGCGGTTAGTACCGGTGGGCTGAGCGCCTCGCCGAAGCTTGGCGCGTACACCCCCGGCCTATCAACGGGGTCGTCTAGCCCCAGCCCGCGCCCGGATCCTCCCTTTCGGGAGGACCCGGACTGGACGCCTAGTCTCAGGGGCCGCTTCGGCCTTAGATGCTTTCAGGCCTTATCGGCTGGCGCGTAGCTACCCGGCCTGCCCTGTCGGACAGCCGGTTAACCAGAGGCGCCGGTGCCCTGTTCCTCTCGTACTGGGGGCACCTTCCCCTCAGGCGTCCTGCGCCCCCGGAAGATAGCATCCGACCTGTCTCGCGACGGTCTAAACCCATCTCACGTTCCCCTTTAACGGGCGAACAACCCTACCCTTGGCCGCTGCTGCACGGCCAGGATGGGAAGAGACGACAGCGAGGTAGCAAACCGCGGGGTCGATGGGGACTCTCGCCCGCGACCACTCTGTTATCCCCGGGGTACCTTTTCTGTCATCCGAGGCCCTCACCAAGAGGGACACTCGGGTTCGCTAGGCCCGGCTTTCGCCCCTGCGTCCCTTGGTGGTGAGGACGCAGTCAGGCCGGCTTTTGGCCTTGCCCTCTACGGCGGAGTTCTGACCCGCCTGAGCCGACCTTTGGGCTCCCTTGTTATCCTTTCGAGGGACTGCCGCCCAAGCGAAACTGCCCACCTGCCGCTGTCGCCGCCCGCGGGGGGGGGGATAGGTGTCTGTCCACAGGAGGGCGGGGTTAGATTGGTGTATCGGCGGTGGCAGAAGAGAGGCGTGGGACGGTCGTCGG
>CAZZKZ010000106.1:0-4168 GCA_964654915.1 Hadarchaeota archaeon (SeqCode) | reverse complement strand
CCGCCCCGCCCGCCACCCCAGCCCGCACCACCCGACCGGGCCCGCGTGGACGGCCCCCCCGCAGCCCACGAGCCCCCTCCCTCCGCCCCCCACCATGCCCCCGCCCAGCCTCTCCAGATCCCCGCGGGCCATCCGGAGGGTCTCCCTGACGGCCACCGGTTGCTCGTGAATCTCCTTGAGCGTGAAGTGCGGGAAGCCCCCCTTCTCCGCGGACTCGATGGACCACCTCACGGCGAGAGGTCTTCTGATGACCTTCTCCCCAGTCTCGAGTTTAGTTATCCTGAACCCGTCCTCCCGGAGGACCACCATCTCCCCGTCCTCCACAACAACCACGCGCCTAGTGAACGGGAGGAGCGCAGGTATGTCAGAGGCCATGAACATTTCACCCTTGCCGACCCCGATGATCAGCGGGCTCTCCCGCCTCACCCCGATCAGCTTGTCCGGCTCGGCCGTGCTGATTATTCCTAGGGCGTAGCTTCCCTCCAACCTTTTGATGGCCCTGGCGACGCTCTCCTCCAGGCTGTTTCCCTTCCCTAGGTGGAGGGAGATGAGGTTCGGGATCACCTCCGTGTCCGTGTCAGACGAAAATTTGAACCCCCTCTCCTGAAGAAACTCCCTGAGCTCGTCGTGGTTCTCTATTATCCCGTTGTGGACGACTGCTACCAGACCGCGCGAGTCTACGTGCGGGTGGGCGTTCCTCTGCGATGGCTCCCCGTGCGTCGCCCACCTCGTGTGGGCCATTCCAACCCTTCCGGGCATGGAGGAGAAGTCAAGCCTCCCATCAATCTCTGCTATCTTTCCCCTGTCCTTCCTCACGTGGAAGGACCCGCCGTCTATGGTGACCATGCCGGCGGAGTCGTACCCCCTGTACTCCAGCCGCCTGAGGGCCTCAAGCAAAATGGGTGCGGCAGGCCTCCTCCCGATGTATCCCACTATCCCGCACATCTGAAACACTTTCGCCCGGTCTCTATAAAGACTTGGTTTACCCCATCATCCTTACGAGTTCCAGGGTCCTCCTCTCTATCCTGCTCCTGACCTCGTCGAGCGTCGCCCCGCCGCTCAGCAGAAGGTGGTAGTCCCGCAGGTCGTCCAGCAGGAGGTCGACCGTGTCGAGGTCCAGCAGGCCGGCGTGGATTGCGACCTTGAGCGTGAAAAAAGCCCTGAAAATCGCGTCCCTCCCCTTCTTCCAGCACTTCCAAGCGGCGGACTGCTGCACGCCGAGCTTGCGCGAGATCTCCTCGAACGTCAGCTCCGGGTTGCGTGACCTGAGAAGGAGCGCTCTGAAGTGGCGCTTTTTGAGGTAGGACCTCTTCAGGAGTTCCCTCACGAACAGGCTCTCCTCGACCTTGGATTCCTTTGCCATGGTTCTCCAATTTTACTTCCAATTTTTGGAAGTAAAAAGCTACCTCTTCAGGGAGAATATCCTGGCCAGCCTCTCGGACAGGGGCACCCTGTTGGCCATCCTCACGATCTCCCTGTTTATCGGACTGCTCCAGACTGCCGCGAGCCTCAGCGATCTGCTCGCCGCCGCCAGAACCCTCCTGGGGATACCCCCGCTCACCCTGTATATCTCCCTGAACCCGTCAGGGGTTATGGGCCCGCTCATGAAATCCCTCTCCTCCGTTGCGCTGTAGCGCATCCTAGCGATCAGGAGCTCCCTCACCTCGGGCAGGGTTAGGGGGCGCAGCTTTACCCTGAAGTAAACCCTTTCACGCAGGGCCGGGACCTTTTCCAGAAAATTGTTCATTCTTTTTTCTTCTCCGTTCAAAAGAAGGGATATTCCTGGTAAATCCGCCAAAACACGGAAGAATTCTCCCAGTTCTTTGAAATTTGCCGTGCTTTCCGGGACATCGTCAACGATAATGGCCAGCTTCTCCTTCTGGACGATCCCCCACTTCCGGAGGACCTCGAACATCTCGACGGGATCCATGGACGAGTCGAGCTCGAGGCCGGAGATTATGGCATGCAGGAACTCGTCGACGGACCTGTAGGCCGCGCCGTGCACGATGACCGGGATGACCTGCCTTGACGGGTCCTGCGACACCAAGTTTTCCTCCCTCAGGGCGGCAGCGAGGAACTTGCAGACGGCCGTCTTTCCCATCCCCAGACCTCCGGTGAGCACAGCGACCCTTCCCTCAAGCAGGATCTCCTTCAGCCTGAGCAGCTCATCCCGCTGTGCTGGCACGAACGCCTCCGGCGCGGGGAGATCGGGCGTGAAAGGGTCCCTCCCCAGCCGCCACTGGTGCAGGTAGATTTCAAGCCTGTAGTCTTTCCCCAGTTTTTCTTGCCAGATCGTCATCCGACCACGTTCACCACGACCTCGTAACCGGAACCGGTCCTCCGCAGGTAACCTAGGCTCTCCATCCTGTCGCAGAACGCGCGGACGACCGGCTCGGGCGACTTTGACTGGATGACGAGTTCCTTAAGGGAGAACCTCCCTAGGGCCAGCGCGGCGGATAGAATCTCGCCGAATGCAACCCTCTGGGCCAGACCGGCCGGCGAGAGGTCGGTCAGAACCTTTTGTCTGGTTATTTCTTCCTTTTTATCCTCAGAAATCTCTTTTTTCTCCTGAATAGCCCCAAATCCTCTGCATTTTTCGCATAAAGTTATCAAATTTTCCTCCGTTTGTCCCAGACCGGGCGTTTTCTCCTGCACGCCGAGGTTCTCCACACCCCCGCAGAGCCTGCACCTGTACCCGTCTCTGACCATGATCGCCCTCTTCACGAGCTCGCGATCTCCGGAGCAGTGCGTGAAAACAAAGTTCAGGAAAGCCCTCAGGCCAGTCTCAAAGTCGCTTTTAGGCTCGGCAGTCTTTCCCTCTTGGCTTAGTATGCGCGAGATCTCGCTCTCAGGAATCCGTCTGTGCCCCCCTCCAATCCTCACAATTTTTATCTTTCCCTCCTTTTCCCACCTCCTGATGGTGTTCGGATGCACACCCAAGAGAGAGGAGGCCTCCCCGATCCTGTACATTTTCTCACTAAAGTTCATCAAACTTATTTATCATTTTTAACTATTTAACACTTTTCCTAACTATTTGTGGATGCACGAATGTTAACAAAATCAAACAAACCGCCCGGTCAGGCTTGGTTAAATCCAGTGGGCCCGAAAATTCACAAAATCTAACAGTCCTTCCAAGCCGCGGAAAGATAAGGTTAAATGTGGTGAGATTTGTGTAGAAAGGATGCGGGCCGACCTGCACGTGCACACGATATATTCTGACGGGCGTGACCCGCCGGATCTCATGGTTGAGGCGGCGGAGGCAAGCGGCCTGGACCTTCTCGCGATAACGGATCACGGCCCGGCCCTCCATGTTGGGATGGCGGAGTCGGTAATCCCGCACTACCTTTCAGCCCTCTCGGAGCTAAAGGACAGCGCAGGGGTACGTCTCCTGGCCGGGCTGGAGGCCAACGTCGTTAACGAGTCGGGCGAGATAGATGTCGGTGACGGGCTCAGAGAAAAGCTGGACATCCTGCTGGTCGGCATACACAGGCTTCAGAGGGTCGCGGATCCGAGGCAGATGGCCCTGACCTACCTAAACTCGCTGGTGAGGGCGGTGGAGAGGCGCAGGGTGGACATAATTGCGCATCCCTTCCAGTTTCACGGCGATCTTTCGAGGTTTCTGGAAAGGGAGGAGATCGCGCAGCTTCTCGAGGCGGCTGCCAGAAGGGGCACGGCCATCGAGATAAACGAGAAGTACAAGGCGCCGGGCGAGGACTTCTACCGCATGTGTCTGGAGCTGGGGGTCAAGCTCAGCCTCGGCACGGACGCCCACTCGGCCAGCAGCGTCGGCAGGTTCACCTGGGCGGAGGGCGTGCTCAGGAGAATCGGCGCCTCCAAGTCGGACCTCGTCTTCGAGACCCTCTAAAGGGAATTCCATCAGCAGATTCTGGGAATAGGGTCCCCTACCGGCATGTCCAGTATCCTGTGCCCGCCGACGGGGGTCCTGACAACGACCCTCCCAGGGTGATCCGCGACGACCCTCCCGATTATCCTGGCGTCCCTCCCGTGGCGGGGCCCCCCCCCCGCCCCGCGGGCCCCCCCCCCCCACCCCCCCGCCCCCCCCCCCGGCACCCCCCCCCTCCCCTCCCATCAGGACCTTCCCCTCGTTCCTGAGGGTCAGGAAATCAACCCCCAGGGTCTCGCACAGGGCCCTCGCCGGCTCCCTCAC
>CAZZKZ010000105.1:0-5193 GCA_964654915.1 Hadarchaeota archaeon (SeqCode) | reverse complement strand
CCGTGCTACTCCCTCCCACGCGCCCCCCTCCGCGCCCTTGCCGCGGATGTCACAGTGTTTTCCCCCCCCCCCCAAGTTCCGCCCCTGCAGCCTCTTCCTGTCGCGCACGAAGGGCTCATCCCTGAAGAACTCCTCGTAGGCCCTCCTCACCTGCTCTGGCCTGACCCCCTGGCTGAAGAAGACGTGGGCGGTTGTCAGTATCCCCCTGCTGATCGGGACAAGGTGCGGCGTGAAGAGAACCCGGACCCTCCGACCGGCGAGCTCGCCCAGCTCCTGCTCGATCTCCGGCAGGTGCCTGTGGTTGACGGCGGAGTATGGCTTCAGGTTGGCGGCCGTTGTCGGGTGGTGCGTGAACTCGCTCGGGGAGGCCCCGGCCCCCGAACTCCCGGACATGGCATCCACGACCACCCTGTCGGTGTCGATCATCCCCCTCCTCACGAGCGGTGCGAGGGACAGAATGACCGCCGTCGGGTAACATCCCGGATTCGCGACGAGATTTGCCCGCCTTATCTCACCCCTGTGGATCTCCGGCAGACCGTAGACACCCTTTACCTCCGGGCTCTCGTGCCTGCCGTAGTACCTCTCGAAGACGGAGACGTCCTTCAGCCTGTAGTCGGCGCTGAGGTCGATTACCTTCGCCCCACCTTTCAGAACCTCTGGAGCATTCCTCATCGCCACCCCGTGCGGGGTCGAGAAGAAAACGACATCCGCCGACCTCCCCAGCTCGGCGTATCTCGGCTCCTCTATCGGTCCGTCCCAGAGCCCGGCGAGGTGAGGGTGGTAGTCCGAAACCCTCCCGCCGGCGCTCTTCACACCGCAGACCCCAACCACCTCCACCCTGGGATGGTTGAGGAGAATCCTGAGCAGCTCGCCCCCGGTGTAGCCGGAAATCCCGACGATGGCAACCCTCACCCTCATCCGCAGATCCCCCTCGCTATCCGCAGAAGCTTTTTCTCGGCGAGCGAAATCCTTTTCGCCCTCCTCCTGTTCTCGTTCAGGAGGCCGGATATCTCGCGCTCGACCATCTTTACCTGTCTCCTGATCTCGGCCGGGGACGGTCCCCCCTCGACTTTTCGGGATGAAACCGCCTTCAGCGGATCCAGGATTTCCCTCAGGGTCCAGGCCGGAATCTCAACCCTCCTCCCCATAACCTCGGCCGCCGCCGCGGCAACATCATCCGGTCCGATATCCTTCAGCCCCTTTCCATCCCGGATGGCGTTGTAGACCACCCTCCCCGCAACGGCGTGGGCCTGCCTGAAGTCCAGCCCGTGCGACCTCACGAGCCAGTTCGCCAGATCGACAGCGGTGGCAAATCCGGCCTCGACCGACCTCATCATCCTCTCCGGGTTCACCCGCAGTCCGGAGACGATCATCCGGACCATCTCGGCCGCCTGCCTAGTCTCATCCGAGCTTCTCCAGAGGAGGGGCGTGAGCTCCTGAAGGTCGAGGTTGTACGACTGGGGAAGCGCCTTCACCATGGAAAGCGCGCCCGAGAGGAGCCCGATGACCTCGCCGGCCTTCGCCCTCGCGGTCTCGAAGGCGACCGGGTTCTTCTTCTGGGGCATTATGCTGCTTGTCGAGCAGAACTCCTCCGGCAGGTCCACGAACCCGAACTCGAGCGATGACCAGATTATCATGTCCTCCGAAAGCCTGCTGATGTTCACCATGGCTATCGAGAGGGCTGCCATCGCCTCAAGCAGCGTGTCCCGGGAACTCACGGCGTCCATGGTGTTTGCGTCGACCCTGCTGAAGCCCAGCAGACCCGCCACCATCTTTCTGTCAACCCCGAAGCTCGTTCCGGCCAGGGAGCACGCCCCCATCGGGCTCGAGTCCAGTCTCTCGCAGGCCCCAGCGATCCTCCTGCAGTCCCTCAGAAAAGCCTGCGCGTAGGCCAGCAGGTAGTGACCAAACGTCGTCGGCTCCCCGACCTGCAGATGCGTGTAACCGGGCACGACAACCTCTGCAGTTTCCCTGGCCCTCGCCGCCAGAGCCCTCGCGAGAGCGAGCAGCTCCATCTCGACCGCCGTCAGCTCCCCGATGGCCTGCAGCCTCAAGGCCGCCGCGACCTGATCGTTCCTGCTTTTCGCGATGTGAATCTTTCCACCAACCCTCCCGGCCTTCCTCGTCACGTAGTCCTCCACAACCATGTGGATGTCCTCCAACTCTGGTGCGAGTTTCAGCCTAGACGGCGGGGTCTCCAGCAGCTCCAGGAGGGGGGAGAGAACCTTTGATGCGTCCTCCCGGGAAATTATCCCCTTTCTGTGCAGCATGATGGTGTGTGCGATGTTTATCTTGACAACCTGCCTGAAGATTCTCCTGTCCTCCTCCAGCGAACTCGTGTACTCGGCCACGCGCCTGTCCATTCCCTTTCTCAGCCTTCCTTCACGGAGCAAGTTTAGATTCCCTCCTCCTGGCGATCGCAGACTGGAGGCTCATGAACTTTATGACGGAGGCTGCCTCCCTCTGGTCGAAGCCGAACTTTTCGAAAGAAACCAGCTCCTCCTCGTAGAGCGAGTGGGGCGACTTCCTGCCGACCACCCTGGAGAAACCCGGGTTCAGCTCGACCATCACCTCACCCGTGACCCTTTTCTGCGTGCTGTCTATGAAGGCATCCAGGTCCTCCTTCAGCGGATCGAACCAGAACCCGCTGTAGACGAGATCCGACCAGAGCTGGTCGACCGTCTGCTTGAAGAAGAGTTCTGACTTCGTGAGAACCGCCTGCTCGAGGGCTTTATGGGCCTGCAGAATGACCGCGGCCGCCGGTGCCTCATAGTTTTCCCTAGCCTTCAGCCCGAGTATCCTGTCCTCCATCAGCTCTATCCTGCCGATTCCGTAGGAGCCGGCCAGTCTGTTGAGGCTCTGAACCAGCTCCACCCCCTTCATCCTCTTCCCGTCGACCGAGACCGGCACGCCTTTCTCGAAACCAATCGTGATGATCCTGCGCCTCTTCTTCACCTTCTCCGGGGAAACCGTCAGGGTGTATATGTCGTCGGGCGGAGGCTTGGCCGGATCCTCCAGCGCTCCCCCCTCTATCGACCTTCCCCAGAGGTTCTCGTCTATGCTGTAGGGTTTTTCCTTCCTGACCGGTACAGGTATGCCGTGCTTCTCCGCGTACTCTATCTCCTTCTGCCTGTCCAGGTTCAGCTCGCGGATCGGTGCGATCACCTTGAGCTCCGGGGCCAGCAGCGAGAAGGTTATGTCGAACCTGAACTGGTCGTTGCCCTTCCCGGTGCATCCGTGTGCAACGGCCTCGGCTCCCTCCTTCTTCGCCACCTCTACGACCTTCGCCGCTATGGGGTATCTGGCGAGGGCCGTCGAGAGCGGGTACCCCTCGTAGTTCCCGTTGGCCTTCACGCTCCTGAAAACGTACTTCTCAACGAACTCGTCCCTGGCGTCGATGTGAACGTGCTTTACAACCCCCATCTTCTCGGCTCTCTCGGCTGCCTGCCTCAGATCTTTCGGGTCCTGTCCGACATCGACGCATACGGTTATTACCTCGGCCCCCCACCTCTCCTGAAGGAGCCTTACGCAAACGGTCGTGTCAAGACCCCCGCTGTAGGCCAGAGCCACCCTCATCTTCTCCACCTTCTGATGAGAAGCCCGGCATAAAAAGTTACCATGTGTAATTGGAATCGGGAGAGCCATGCTGAACGTCTTTCTCCTCGGCAGACCCGGGAGCGGGAAGTCGCTGGTTTTCAGGCTTCTGGCGGAGGAGATCAGATCGGCTGGATTCGAAGGGGAGATAGTGAAGGTTGACGACTTCCCCCTGCTCATGAAGATTTTCGAGGAGGACAGGGAGATGAGAAGAAGGAAACCGGTTCCGGGAGGATTCAAGATCACCGACGAGAGCGTCTGGCATGAGCTGAACAGGGAACTCGCCAGGAAGGTCGCGGAACTCCAGTCGCCCGGAAGGATCGTCTTCGTGGAGTTCTCCAGGAGGAGCTATGCGGAGGCTCTCGGAGCTTTCGGAAGCGGGATACTCGGAAGGAGCCTGGCGGTTTACGTCGATGCCCCGTTTGATGTCTGCCTCCGGAGGAATCTGGAGAGAAGGGGTGCCGACACCGACTCCCACCTCGTCCCGGAGGAGGAGATGAGAAAAACGTACTCCGAGGACGACAGGGAAAGGATATCCGAGTTTCTCCCCCTCATCGTCATCGAGAACACCGGGGACATCGAGAGCCTCAGGCGGAAGATCGGGCCGCTTGCCCGCAGAATCTTGGAGATGTGGAAAGGGGACACATGAGGGGGATAGGCTTCAGTCCGGTGTGGTTCGACAGCATGGGGGCGAAGTCCTCGTGCACGCTCGTCTGGACGAGGGAAGTGAGGGTTCTGATAGACCCGGGAGCGGCCATAATGCAACCGTCCTTCCCGGCAGACCCCGTGAGGAAGCTTTTCTGGCTGGCCAGGGCAAAGCTCGCTATCAGGAGGGCGGCCGGCCGCGCCGATGTGGTCGTGATATCCCACTACCACTACGACCACTTCACGGACTTCAGCAGGAGGATCTACGAGGGAAAGCTGCTCCTGGCAAAAAACCCTAATGAGTTCATAAACGAGAGCCAGCGCGGGAGGGCGGAGAGCTTTTTCTCAACCTACGGCAGGAAGCTTGGCGGGGTGGATCTGGAGAGGCTGCCGCCGGACGAGGACAGAGATTACGGCGACCCGCTCGAGCTGATCCCGCTGGCCCGAGGAAGGAGGAGGGATCTGGCCGCCGGCGCGAGCTGGTTCCGGCGACTCTCGGAGAAATGGAGGAGGTGGGAAAGAATTCCGGAGATGTCGTTCCGCCGGGGTCGCGTGATTTTCCCCGAGGGAAGGACCCTCAACTTCGGGAAAACGAAGATAACCGCCTCAGGCCCGCTCTTTCACGGAATCGAGTTCTCGAGGGTAGGGTGGGTCTTCTCGACCGTTGTCCAGAGGGGGAGGGAGAGGCTCATCCACTCCTCTGACCTGAACGGTCCGGTCGTCGAGGACTACGCCGAGTGGATAATCGGTCAGAGGCCGAAGGTCCTCATCCTCGACGGCCCGTCCACCTACATGCTGGGGTACCTCGTGGCCGGACGGAGCCTGAGGAGGGCGGTGGAGAACGTGCTGAGAATTCTGGAGGAGACAGACCTCGAGCTGCTCGTTTACGACCACCATCTGGCGAGGGCGCCGAAGGTCAGCGAGAGGACGGCGGAGGTGTGGAGGGGCGGCGGG
>CAZZKZ010000104.1:0-1619 GCA_964654915.1 Hadarchaeota archaeon (SeqCode) | reverse complement strand
AACATATTTTCGAAGAAACTTTCTTTTTGGAGAGTTTCTCCTTCCATTGCTTTCTACCTAATTTTTCTACTCGAGCTGATTTAAATTTTCTATGCTTGATGTATCAAAAACGCTAACACCATTGGGGGCTTAAAAATGAGACTGATGTTTAAAGATTTCCAAACAGATGGCCAACCCACATCCAGGAAGCGAACCTAACCTTTCACGATCCGCACGATCTCCGCGTGCGTCGCGTGCGGCGGCCCCGTCGTGTTGACGAGGTGGACCTCCGTCCTCTCCAGGAGCCTCCTGAAGAACCCCCTTCTGATCCTCATCTTCCTCTCATCCCTAACGAGCTGGTGCGGGTTGCAGAAGTCGTGCGCGACCAGGAAATCCAGCGCCTCCTCCGCATCCACCCTCCTGCTCACCACGGGATCCCCCGGATCCCTCTTCAGGATGACAACCTTCCTCATCGCCGTCATCGGGATGACCCCTCCCCTCCCGACTATCCACCTCACGTTCACGATCGCCCTCCCCCTCTCGTCAAAAACCGCATCCCTCATCAGCGGCCTGAACTCCTCCCATATCTCCGCTATGTCCGCCTCCACGTACGAGTTCTTCTCCGACCCGAAGGCCAGCACGCTCCTCTCGAAGAACCTCACGAAGAACCAGTCGTCCGCCACCAGCCTGCTCTCCGGGAGCCTGAGCAGCCCGAACGAGTGCGTCGTCTTTCCCGTCTTCGGCGGCGCCACTATCGCCACCCCCCTCCCGTCGACGTCTATCGCCGCCCCGTGCACGTGGTATATCCCGTGCTCGTCCTCCAGGATGTCCCCCGCCACCGCGAGCGCTATGCTCTTCCCCCACCCGTAGTACTCAATCCCGGTCACGAACGCCGTGTTCGTGTACGGGTCATACCTCACGAGGGGCTCACCACCCTCCCCGAGGACGACGAGCCTCCCGTGCGACCTCATGTTCTCGTCCATGAAGAAGAAGTTGTCCTCCCACTGCTCCTTGAACCTCCTCACGTCCGTCAGCAGCTTTATGCAGCACCCGTAGATGTTCGCCTTGTCCTGATAGAGGAGCCGGGGGGAATAGACCTCAAAAAGCCTGTCCTTCTCGTCCGGCGTTATCAGCTCGACCCTGTACACGGCCGGGTCACACCCTCTTGAACTTCTCGATCTCCCTCATCGCGTCAACGCTCGTGATCATGACCGCCCTGCAGCAGTACCGGTCGAGCCCGAGATCGTCCAGGACCCTCTTCGGGTCCTCCCCGGCCGCGACCCTCCTCTCAAACTCCTCAAACTTGTCCCCGAGCAGCCTCCCGCACGTGAAGCACCTTATCGGCCTCATCCTCCCTCACCTGTAGCTCTTCTGGAACTTGGCCCTCGCCCCAGGGCCCCCGGGCTTCTTCGGCTCCTTGAACCTCGTGTCGCTCTTCACGAGCGTCCAGTCGTAGGCCTTCAGCCTCTCCCTGACCTGCGCGTCCCCGCTGAACTCTATGAGCCCACGGGCTATCGCGGTCCTCACGGCCTCAGCCTGCCCGACGATCCCCCCGCCCTTAACCGTCACCTCAACGTCAACAGCATTCGCCAGACCGGGGCAAAGCAACAGCGGCGCGACTACAATGAACATCACGACAC
>CAZZKZ010000103.1:0-2255 GCA_964654915.1 Hadarchaeota archaeon (SeqCode) | reverse complement strand
GACTGGCGGCCGCATGGGTGTGGTGGGGGCGTGGCTGTGCGAGAGGGGGGGGGCCGAGGAAGTCGGGCCGGTGGCGACGGGGGAGGCGGTGGGGCTGCTGGCGAGGGTCAGGGCCGAGATCGCGCCGTGGGTGAGGATCCAGAGGATTCAGGGGGACATCCCGGCGCAGCTCATAGAGGCCGGGGTGAGGGCGGGAAACCTGAGGGAGCTCGTCAGGAGGAGGATGGAGGCGGAGGGGAGGAGGTGCAGGTGCATAAGGTGCAGGGAGGTCGGGCACTCCGCCGTGAGGCCAGAGGATGTCGAGCTGAGGGTGGAGAGGTATGAGGCGTCCGGCGGGACAGAGGTCTTCCTCTCGTTCGAGGATCCGGCGAGGGATGTCCTCCTGGCCATCCTGAGGCTGCGCGTTCCGTCCGGGAGGGCGCACAGGCCTGAGCTCGACGGGGCGGCGGTGGTGAGGGAGCTGCACGTCTATGGGAGGCTGGTTCCGGTCGGGGGGAGGCCCGGGCCGGAGGGGTGGCAGCACCGCGGGCTCGGGAGGGCCCTCCTGGCCGAGGCGGAGAGGGGTGCGGCTGAGGAGCTGGACCTGAGGAAGGTGGCCGTCCTGGCCGGGGTCGGGGTGAGGGAATACTATCTGAAGATGGGCTACGAGAGGGACGGGCCGTACGTTTCCAAGCGGGTCGGCTGAGCTTTTAAATAGGGTTTCGCGGGGGTTGTTCGGATATTTGACCGAAAAATTTAAAAAGAGAGGGGTTGGAAGGTTATTGGAGACTGTGAGACGAAGTACTCTTGCGGCCAGCGCGCTTGCCGCGAGTGCTGCTGTAGTGCTTTTGCTTGTTTCATTGTCTGCTGCTACGGCACCGTACGTCAGGGGAGACTTCAACAATTGGGAATTGACGGACCCGATGACGTGGATAATGACCGATGGTGGCCGGGAGATATGGGAGAGGACGAGATCGCTCTCCGCGGGTACGTACGGGTACAAGATTTATGTCGATGACTGGGGGGACAAGTGGTGGGGTGGGCCCAGCGGCTACGAGACGGGCGTTCCCCAAAGCCTAGATCTCTCCACCCCGGGCAACAACATAGGGCTTGTCATAAACATAACGGACTACTACGTTTTCCAGTTCTGGTTTTTAACCAGTGATCCTTGGACGAAGCATGTTGTCGTGAAGAGAGCAGCCTTCCAGGTCCCCGGAACTTTCAACAGCTGGGATGTGGACGACAACAACATGACGCCGCTGGGGCCGGACCCGTGGAACGACAACTGGGAGAGCAGCACCTACGATGTCACTGGACCAACAACTGTGGAGTTCAAGATAATCATGGGTAACACGTGGGAATCCTACCACTGGGGTTGGGAGTCGGCTGGAGATCCGCAACCGATGCCTCACTCGGGAACCGCCATCAGACGCTCGATGTGGAATGCTCCCAACAACATAAAGGTGAGCTTCCCGGCCAACACGACCGAGCAGTTCAAGATAAGGGTGAGGCACAGGGAGGGATACGTCGACTACTGGGTCATCGACCTCACGGCCCCGGCCAGCACCACCCTCACCTCACCCGACAACGAGGCCCTCTTCTACGTCTCGCCCGTGACACTCTCGTGGGAGAACGTCGACGACCACAGCCGCCCGGTGAAGTACCAAGTTTACCTCACAAGGGACCCGACGTTTGCGACCGTTGAGCACACCTCCGACTGGATAACCGGCACGTCGTGGCAGACCCCGACGCTGGCCACCGGCAGATGGTACTGGAGGGTCGGGACGATGGACGCGGCCGGGAACTTTGGCGAGAACTCGGACGTTAGATGCTTCGACATCGCCCCCTGGTGGAACGAGAACTGGCCGTACAGGAGAAAGATCACGATAAGCGGGACGCATGAGGAGAACTTCCAGATAAGGATCGACATCCCGCCCGAGATCCCGAAGGGGATGTACCCGAGCATAAGGTTCCTGGAGAACGCGGACAACGGCATCCTGCCCTACTGGATCGAGAGGAACGGGAGCACCTACACGAACGTCGCATGGGTCAGGAGGCTCGAGAACGCCGACGACGAGATCTGGATGTACTATGGCAACCCGTGGGCGACAAGCGCGGAGAACGGTGAGGATGTGTTCCTGTTCTTCGATGACTTCGGGCCCGGTGAGAGCCCGAAGTGGAGCAAAACGGTGAACCCGGGCAACATAAGGTGGTGGAAGTACCAAGTATTCTTCGACGCCCAGGCAAGGATGGAGAACAAGCCTGGGCTCTGGCTG
>CAZZKZ010000102.1:0-7868 GCA_964654915.1 Hadarchaeota archaeon (SeqCode) | reverse complement strand
GCCGCTGATAACAGGTCAGAGGGTTGCTGACACATTCTTCCCAGCCGCGAAGGGTGGGACTGTCGCGGTTCCAGGCGGGTTCGGGACGGGGAAGACGGTTTTTCTCCATCAGGTCGCCAAGTGGTCGGCGGCCGACGTCGTCGTCTACATCGGATGCGGGGAGAGGGGAAACGAGATGTGCGACGTTCTAGTGCACTTCCCGAAGCTGAAGGACCCGCGGAGCGGGCGGTCCCTGATGGAGCGGACAATTCTCGTGGCCAACACGTCTAACATGCCGGTCGCCGCCAGGGAGGCGAGCGTCTACACCGGCATAACGATGGCCGAGTACTTCCGCGACATGGGTTACGATGTTGTCCTGATGGCGGACTCGACCTCGAGGTGGGCCGAGGCGATGAGGGAGATCTCGGGAAGGCTGGAGGAGATGCCGGGCGAGGAGGGATATCCTGCCTACCTAGCGTCCCGTCTCGCCGAGTTCTACGAGAGGGCGGGCAGGGTTGTAACGCTGGGAGACAGGATGGGCTCGGTCACGGTTCTGGGGGCGGTCTCTCCCCCTGGCGGGGACTTCTCCGAGCCGGTCACCCAGAACACCCTCAGGATAGTCAAGGTTCTCTGGGCCCTGGATGCCTCGCTCGCCGACCGGAGGCACTTCCCGTCAGTCAACTGGCTGAGAAGCTATTCCTTCTATGTGGATCAGGTCGCCGACTGGTGGAGGAAGAACTTCGGTCTGGACTGGAGAGAGATGAGGGAGGAGGCCCTCGCCCTCCTGCAGAAGGAGGCCGAGCTTGAGGAGATAGTTAGGCTTGTCGGTCCCGACGCCCTCCCCGAGCCGGACCGTGCCGTCTTGGAGTCGGCGAGGATGATCAGGGAGGACTTCCTGCAGCAGTTTGCCTTCCACGAGGTCGACAGCTTCTGTCCTCCCGAGAAGCAGATCGGGATGCTGAAGATTTTGCTGACCTTCCACAGGCTCACCGCGGAGGCCGTGGCCCGCGGCATCCCGCTTGAGAAGATAATGAGGCTCCCGGTCAGGGAAGAGATATCGAACATGAAGAGGATCCCACCGGACAGGTGGGCCCAGGAGTTCAGGAGGCTGGAGGAGGAGATGAGGAAGCAGTTTGATGGGCTAGCGGGTGGTGGCTGATGGGGGTAGTTGAGTACACTGGTGTCAGGGAGGTTTCCGGTCCGCTAATAGTGGTGGAGGGGGTCAGGGGAGCGGCCTACGGGGAGATTGTTGAGATCGTCACCCCCTCGGGCGAGGTGAAGCGCGGGCAGGTCCTCGATTCTCACATGGACAGGGCGGTCATCCAGGTCTACGAGGGCACCTCGGGCATAGACACGAAGGGGACGCGCGTGAGATTCACCGGCGAGACGGTCAAGCTCGGCGTCGGGCTGGAGCTACTGGGCAGAATCTTCAACGGGAGGGGCGAGCCCATAGACGGGGGTCCCCGGCCGGTTGTTGAGGAGATGTGGGACGTGTACGCCCCGCCGATAAACCCGGCCTCGCGTGAATATCCGAGCGAGTTCATACAGACCGGGATCTCGGCCATCGACGGGATGAACACGCTGGTCAGGGGTCAGAAGCTTCCCATATTCTCCGGGTCGGGCCTGCCTCACAACCAGATCGCCGCCCAGGTGGCCAGACAGGCGGAGGTTCTGGGGGAGGAGGAAAGGTTCGCCGTCGTCTTCTGCGGCGTCGGGATAACCCACGAGGAGGCCGCCTTCTTTGTGAAGGAACTGCAGCAGGCCGGGGGATTTGAGAGGTTCGTGGTTTTTCTCAACCTGGCGAACGACCCTGCCATCGAGAGAATTCTCACGCCCAGGCTCGCCCTTACCGCGGCCGAATACCTCGCGTTCGTCCACGGGATGCACATCCTCGTGATAATCACGAACATGACTAACTACTGCGAGGCCTTGCGCGAGATCTCCGCCGCGAGGCACGAGGTCCCCGGCAGGAGGGGGTACCCGGGCTACATGTACACCGACCTCGCCTCCATCTACGAGAGGGCGGGCAGGATAAGGGGAAAGAAGGGGTCCATCACCCAGGTCCCGATTCTGACGATGCCTGGCGACGACATAACCCATCCGATCCCGGATCTCACGGGCTACATCTGCGAGGGCCAGCTCGTTCTCGACAGGGAGCTGCACAACAAGGGAATTTACCCGCCGATCAACGTTCTCCCGTCCCTCTCCAGGCTGATGAAGGACGGCATAGGGAAGGGGAAGACGAGAGAGGACCATGCCGACTTGGCAAGCCAGCTTTACGCCGCCTACGCCGAGGGAAGGGATGTTAGGTCGTTCGTCCTCGTGGTCGGCGAGGAGGCCCTGACCGACAGGGACAGGAGATATCTCCAGTTCGCTGAGGATTTTGAAAGGAGATTCGTCAACCAAGGGGTCTACGAGGACAGACCGATTGAGGTGACCCTCGACCTAGGCTGGGAGCTCCTCAGCGTTCTTCCCGAGAGCGAGCTCAAGAGGATAGACCCCGAGCTCAGACGCAAGTATCTCGGGAGGGCAGCCGAGAGCGCTCAGAACTCAAGATCTTCATCATCCTGAGTCAGCAAGCCAAGTTCCTCATCGCGCAATCAGAAATCCACCTTTCAGGATTTATTTATTGCACCCGGATCCCCGAAGACACTTCTGACCCGCTCAAGCGACTTCGCGTATTTGACCCTGTACCCCCTCAAGAAGTCCAGCAGGAGCTCGACCGCCATCTGCTTGCACTCCCCGCAGATTATCCTTCCTCCCCTGCACATCTCCCTGACCTCCAGGAGCCTGCGGTCATCCGGGATGAGATGGTAGAAGTAGAGGTCGAAGACCCGGCAGATATCGGGGTTTCCCCCCTCCTTCCTCTGCTCGGCGACCGTTGGCTTGCCGCCCGTGAAAGCATTTGTGATCTTCTTTCTGATCGTCTCGTCGTCGTCCGTCAGGAAAATGGCGCTCTCCGGCTTGCTGCTGGACATCTTTTCCTCGATCAGCCCGGGAAGCAGCTTGTGGTAAGTCGCCGAGGGCGGAATGAACCCGAACTCCTTCTGGAATCTGCCCGCCATGTCCCTGGCCAGCCTCAGGTGAGGGTCCTGGTCTATCCCGACCGGCACGACGGTAGGAATCGGGCCGCAGAACTCCGGGAGCTGCGGGTGAAGGATGTCCGCCACGTCTATCATCGGGTAGAAGAGGGAGGAGAGGTTGGACTCGATGGTGAATCCGTATATCGCCCTCAGCTCGCTGAGGGTGACCCTCTTCGAGAGGAGGAAGGCCAGCCTCTTGACGTGCTCATCCTCGGACTGGAAGTAAACCCTGCATTTCGTCAGATCCAGCCCCAGGGCATCGTAGTTCGCCAGGTACTCTTCGACCGCGATTCTCCTCGCCTCCGCCAGCGAGAGGCCCCGCGCCGAGTAGGCCTCCAGGTCAGCCACGCAGAGGAACATCTTTACACCCCTCATCCTCTGGTACCAGATGAGCTGATCTATCACCATCTTGTGTCCCAGATGCATCTTCCCGCTAGGCATCAGCCCGGTCATCACGGCGAAATCCTCACCGCCCAGCATCCTTTCCAGAATTCGCCGGAAATCCCTGTGGCCGAAGATTATCCTCCTCCGCATGATCGGCATCGGATCTGGTATGTCCGGCAGAATTTCCTCGAAGGAAGATATCCCGAACTCCTCCATCAGCCTCGCGTAGTTCTCCGGCAGCTCGGCCCTCCAGGGGTCAATTCTTCCGGCCATCAGAGTCTCTCCCTCTCCACCGAGTAGTACGTCACGTCTCCCTCATCGTCCACGACCGCATATATCATCTTTTTCCGCACGCCCTGTGAGAGCCGGACATCCCCCGAGATTTCGCTGACGCAGAGTCTTGCTTTTTCGGGGATGACGCGCACAAGGAACTTTGAGTGGGATTCGGGCGGTTTATCCCCCTTCTCGTAGACCCTGAAGTCGGCCCCGAACTTTAGACCGGTCCGCACGATGTGCCCCCGGCTCCTGAGGTCGGAGTAGACGGCGTACCTGAGCGGAAGGAGCTTGTCATCCTTGGAGAACCTCCTCACCAGCCCGTCAAAGTCGATTCTGCTGTCTCCCTCGTAAACCTCGAGCTTCCCTCTCTCGACGAGGTAGAGAGCCTCGACGGGTGCGAGCTGGAGCCGGCCCCCGCCGATTGGCTTCCCGAAGAAACCCCTCTGGTGAATTCTCCCGGCGGCATCGCCCGAGAGGATTACCCGGTCACCGCAGAGCTCTCCCCTTGCTACCTCCTCCATCCATCACACCCGCTGCCCGGCCTTCAGCTCCTTCCAGTAGTAGATGTTGTAGACGCAGCCGGGGTCCGGCCCCCTGACATCCCCGAAGTAGCCGTATGCCCTTGCCCTGCACCCGCCGCAGACGTACCTGTACTCGCACTCGCCGCATCCGACCATCCCCTCCCGGGTCCTCAGCCTCCACAGGATCTCGGACCCGTCCCAGACATCGCGGAGTCTGTCCTTCCTTATGTTCCCTATCTTGATCGGCATGAAGACGCACGGGACTATGTCCCCGTTGGGCTCGAGTCCGCAGTACAGCCTTCCGGCCCCGCACCCTCCGATGAATTCGGCGAGCTTCTCCGTCCTGCCGTGCAGGCTCTGCAGGAGACCCTCGGAGGTGAAGTGGGTGGCGACTATCCCCCCGTACGCGCAGGGGGCACTTCCGTATAGCCCGTAAGCGAACTTCAGGGACACGACGGAGTACTGCGGGGCGGTCGAGTAGCAGATGAACTTTCCATTGCCCTCGATCATCTTCAGGTAGAGGAACTTGAGGAGCTCCTCCCTTTCCTCGGGCTCGAGATCCTGATCGAGGATCTCCCTGGCCCTGCCGACCGGCACGTAGTTGAAGACGATAACCCTTTTCGCCCCGAGCTCGTCCTTCGCGAAATCGACGAGCGCGGGAATCTCATTCAGGTTGTTCTTGGTAGCAGCTATGGCCACGCACGTGTCTATACCGGCGGCAATGCAGTTCTTTATCCCCTCGCACGTTTTCCTCCAGACACCCGGGATCCCCCTGAACTCGTCGTGCGTCTTCTCGAAGCCGTCGAGCGAGATCTCGACGTAGTCGAAGATCTCCTTCATCCTCTGCGCGACCTCAGGGGTTATCAGGGTCCCGTTAGTGGCCATGGAGACATAGAAACCCTTCTGCTTGGCGTAGCCCGCCACCTCCCATATGTCGCTTCTGACCAGCGGCTCCCCGCCCGAGAATGCGATCGCGACCACCCCCGCTTCCTCGAACTCGTCGATCACGCGCTTCGCCTCCTCGGTCGTCAGCTCGTCGCTGGCCTGTCTTCCCCCGGCGTCCTCGTAGCAGTGCTTGCACCTCAGGTTGCACGCCCTCGTGTAGTTCCAGACGACCAAGGCGGGGGCAACCGAGGTGAAGGGTCTTCTCATTCCATACTTGGCTATGCCCTCGAGGACGCTGACCATGCCCCTTCTTATCACGGGGTTCCGGAGCTGTTCCTTCAGGGAGTTCTCGTCGTAGCCAAAAGATCTCGTTCCCTGTTTCAGGATGACCCTCACGATCACGGAGGCCAAAAGATCCCTGCTGTCCAGATCAACCTTCTCGCCCAGGTAAGCCCGGATGGCCCTGTCGAGCCTGTTTCCACCTTTCTTGCTTCTCCCGCAGACGAACCTCAGGGCCGCTCTGGAGGCAGGGTTGTCTAGCCATCTCCTGGCGGTCTCGATTATCGCGTCCTCCCCGCTCATCTTTTTGTCAGCTTCCATCAGTTTGACTTACCTTTCCGTCACTTATATATAGTCTCGAGAAAATCATTAATTGGAAAATCACGCTAATCGGGCGGCGAGCCTAGACGATGAGGAGAGTTAAAAAGCCGAGACCTCCGATTGTCGAGGAAGAGTCACCTCCAGCTGAGTCGGTGCGGCCCGTCGCTCGGTTACCTTTTTACAGCAGTTTTCTGTGGTGGCCGAGTGCGTGCAGCGCGGGAGTAAAGTCTCGAGGGTCCGCGAGAAATCTGTAGAATCGCGAATCCTGCGCTAGACTTTTATTCCATTTGATGACATACCCCCGACCAGAAAGCGGTCTCAGGTTCACGGTTCTGCAGAGCGCCGATGGTTTCTTCCAGCTTTTTTGTCAAGTTTTTCCGATTTTTCGGCTTTTGACCGAAAATTTTAAAAATTTCCGAAAATATAGAGTGAATCTGGCACGAAAACCGGTAAAGCGATAGTGTGGGGTGGTGGGCATGGGGCTCCACATTATCGCGGAGTTTTTGGGCGTGAAAAGGGAGAAAATTGCCAGAACAGGGCAGATGAGGCGGATAGTCGAGAGGGTTGTGAAGAAAAGCGGTTTAAATGTGATACGCTCGGCCTACCACCAGTTCAGGCCCCACGGGGTCACCTGCGTTTACCTGCTCAAGGAATCCCACCTCGCGATTCACACGTGGCCCGAGGTCAACTACGCCGCGGTGGACATATTCACGTGCGACAGGACGGGAAAGGCCGAAGAGGCCCTAGAGCTTCTGAAGGAGGAGCTTCAGCCGCAGAGGGTGAAGGTGAGAAGGGTCAGGGGGCTGGAGTATGAGAAGCTTCTGCGGAGAGCGGAAGATAATCGAGGATCTCGCTGAGGGCAGGAAAACCCTGTGGGAGCTGCTCGCCTCCTACCACTGGTCCCTCCGCGACTTCATCCGAACGGTGAACAGGCTGTATGAGGAGGGCGTCATCGGAAGCGACGGGAGGTACATCTATCTGCAGAGGTCCTACAGGAGGAAGGGCACCTTCGGTTCAGCCCGGTGCCCGAGGTGTCTCGGAAGGGCGGTTCTGCCCGCGGGCTACGGGCGCATCAGAAGAAAGTTTGAGCGGCTTCTGGCCGGGAGACCGAAACCGGAGATCAAGTTTTTTCAGGGTTACATGAGACCGGATGATGTCTTCGCCAGGATAGCGATCATGCACAGCTACGACGATGTGGAGGACAGGTCGATAATACTTGTCGGGGACGATGATCTGGTCAGCTTGGCTCTGGCTCTCACGCAGCTGCCGAGGAGAATAACGGTCCTGGATGTCGATGAGAGGCTCGGGGATTTCATAGGGAGGGTTTCTAGACAGGAGGGCCTGGAGGTGGAGTTCATAGCCCACGACGTGAGGGATCCTCTCCCAGCCGAGCTGAGGCGGAAGTTCGACGTCTTTGTGACGGACCCGCTCGAGACGGTTTCCGGTCTGAGGGCCTTCCTCGCCAGGGCGGCTTGCGCCCTGAAACCGTACGGGTCCGCCGGCTACTTCGGCCTGACGACGCTCGAGGCCTCCTTCGGGAAGTGGCTATGGCTTCAGAGGTTCCTCGCCCAGATGAACCTCGCGATAACGGACGCGATAAGGGAGCACTCGAGCTACCCGACCAAGGACTACGGGATAGGCTTCCCCTACGAGGAGGAGATCCTGAAGAGGCTGAAGTTCAAGTATGACCTGCCGCCGAATGTTGACTGGTACAAGTCGACCTTCTTCAGGGTTGTGGCTGTCGGCAGGGTGAAGCCACCCGCCTGCTCGAGGAGAATCAGCCTGAGGGTGCACGACAGCGATGACGTTACCTGGCCGGGCGGCGAGCGGACGGTCTCTTGAGGGAAGCTTTTCAACCTGTTCCTGCCCTCCGGCGGGCGAACGTCCGCACGATGAGGAAGGCCACGAAGCAGGCGGCAGCGCGAGCGGCGGTGAGAGAGCATCTCCGTCAGGAGGGCGCCGACCGGGTGGCGGAGAAAGGGCGACGGCGCGGTCGCGGCGATAGGCGCCCACCATCTCTCCCCCGCTGCTCGATTCCTGCCCCCCGTGCCTCCCTGCATGACTCCCTTTTTTTTTTTTTTTAATGATACGGCGACCACCGAGATCTACACTCTTTCCCTACACGACGCTCTTCCGATCT
>CAZZKZ010000101.1:0-10177 GCA_964654915.1 Hadarchaeota archaeon (SeqCode) | reverse complement strand
CGGACGTTCTGGACGACGAGGGGAAGCCGCTCAAGGAGGGCGAGAGCGGCTATCTCGTCCTGGCTCCGCCGCTTCCGCCCGGCTTCCTCCGCGGCCTCTACAACGCCGACGAGAAGTACAGGGAGACCTACTGGAGCAGGTACCAGAACAGGTACTACTTCACCGGGGACGGGGCCAGAAAGATGCCGAACGGCTGCATAAGGGTGACGGGCAGGGTTGACGACGTCATGAAGGTCGCCGGCCACAGGCTGTCGACGGCCGAACTCGAGGACATACTCAACCTGCACGAGGCCGTCGTCGAGAGCGCCGTCATCGCGAGGCCCCATGAGATAAAGGGCGAGGGGCCGGTTGCATTCGTCATCCTCAAGCCCGGCTATCAGGGGAGCGAGGAGCTGGTCAAGGAGCTCATCAAGCACATTGACGCGAGGATGGGCCCGATCGCCCGGCCGGAGAAAATCTACTTCGTCGAGGATCTGCCGAAGACAAGGAGCGGGAAGATAATGCGGAGGATTCTGAAGGCGCTCCTGACGAACGAGCCGGTCGGGGACATCTCAACCCTTCTCAACCCCGAGACCGTCGAGGGGCTGAAGAGGGTCGTCGGCTACAGATCCGGCTGAAATCCCGCTCAAGGTTCCTGACCAGACGGTCGACCTCCGGGAATTCCCCCCGCAGGGGCTCGAGATCCTCAAGAACTTGGTGCCATAGCTCAAGCATCCCGTCCGAGAGGTTGCCCGCCTCCGCGTACCTCAGGGCCTGAAGGAGGATGGAGATGTAGTCGGCGGCGTGGACGAGCCTCGCCTCCGTCGATTTCCCCTCCGAGAACTCGCGCCAGAGATCCATCAGCCTCTCCCTTCCGGCAAAGAGGTCCTGGGCCGCGCGCTCCTCCATTTTCCTCTTGCTCTCCCTCGGCAGGTACCTCAGCCCGGGATAGGGAAAGTCCGCAACGAGGCACTCGGGCATGTCGTGGACGAGCGCCATCTCCAGGGCCCTCCCCCCGTCAACCTTCCGGCCACGCATCTCGTCCAGGAGGAGCATCACGACGGCCGCGACCTCAAAGGAGTGCTGGGCAACGTCCTCGGCCTCCGTCAGCCCGACCCCGGCGAAGAACCACCCCGTCCTCGGGATATCCTTAAGAAGGCCGATTCTCCTCAGCAGATCCTTCATCCACTTATCCTTCCCGCAGAACCCAATAAAAGGCAGCCCGCCGATAATCAATCGTGAACGGGCTTGGCAAGAGGGTCAGAGACATCGAGCTCGGGCCCGAGATGACCGTTGACGACCTCCTCAGGCGGATGGCCGCCTCCGGAGGCTTTGTCGCGAAGAGGCTCGGAGAGGCCGCGGACATTCTGGCGAGAATGGTCAAGGAAGAGGGATGCGTGAAGTTTCTGTCCTCCCCCGCCTGCATCGTCGCGACCGGCTGTCGCGGGGTCATAAGGACGCTTCTGAGGGAGAGGCTTGTGGACGTTGTCATCACGACGTGTGGGACAATCGACCACGACATCGCTAGGAACTGGGCGAGCTATTATCACGGGGCCTTCGAGATGGACGACTCCGAGCTGAAGAGGCGGGGTATCCACAGGCTCGGCAACGTCCTGATCCCGCACAGGAGCTACGGGGAGCTGATAGAGGATGTCACCCAGCCAATTTTCGAGGAGATCTACGGGGCGGGGGTCAGGGAGATCTCGACGAAGGAGCTGTGCTGGGAGATGGGAAAGCGGATGAAGAGGTCGTCCATCCTCTACTGGGCCTGGAAAAACAGGATCCCGGTCTACGTTCCAGGAATCCTCGACGGGGCCTTCGGGAGCCAGCTCTGGCTCTTCTGGCAGACCCACAGGGACTTTCGCATCGACATGATGAGGGACGAGCAGGAGCTGGCAGACATCGTCCTCTCCGCCAAGAAGACCGGCGCCCTCATAGTCGGCGGCGGGATAAGCAAGCATCACACTATATGGTGGAACTCGTTCAGGGGAGGTCTCGACTACGCCATATACTTGACAACTGCCCAGGAGTACGACGGGAGCCTCTCCGGGGCAAGGCCGAGGGAGGCCGTCTCCTGGGGAAAGATAAAGGAGAGGGCGAAGAGGACCGTTGTCGACGGAGACGCCACCGTCACGCTCCCCATCCTTGTCT
This sequence comes from Hadarchaeota archaeon (SeqCode), assembly GCA_964654915.1. Taxonomy (GTDB): domain Archaea; phylum Hadarchaeota; class Hadarchaeia; order Hadarchaeales; family Hadarchaeaceae; genus JAVZGN01. Next base: position 8,047 of record CAZZKZ010000101.1, on the reverse strand, counting down.
TGGCCCTCCTCCAGAGGCTGAGGGAAAAGCATCAGGGTTAATATAGATGGCGGAGAAACCTTTCGGTTGGGAGAAGGATGCAGCCTAAAAAGAAGCTGGTCGGGAAGGTCACCCACTACTTCACGAAGATAGGGGTGGGGGTCATCGAGCTCTCCGACGAGCTGAGGGTAGGCGACAGGATATCCATTGAGGGATCCACGACGAACTTCCAGCAGGTCGTCGAGTCCATGCAGATTGAGAGGCAGCCGGTTCAGAGCGCGGGGCCCGGACAGTCGATAGGCCTGAAGGTCAAGGACCGCGTGAGAGAGGGCGACCTCGTCTACAAAATCCTCGAGTGAGGGTCAGACGAAGATCTCCCAGCCGAAGATCTCCCTTATGACGGAGTAGGCGGCAGAGGGAGGGATCACTCCCCTTTCCGTGATTATCAGGTCCACGTACTCTGGAGGGGTGACATCAAAGGCGGGATTTCTGACCCTGAGGCCCGGGAACCTCTTCGGGTCAACCACTTCTGACGGGTCCCTCTCCTCTATCTCCACTAGTTCGCCCACCAGCGTTCTCGGGTGGAACTTGTAAGTCTCGGCCGCGACGAAGAAGAGGACGCGGGCCTCGTGGGCGGCGAGCGCGATCTGGGACGTCCCTATCTTGTTGATGACGGCCCCGTTCGACGCTATGCTGTCCGCCCCGACGACCACCTTGTCAATCTCCTTCATCATGAACCTGACGGCGGAGTCGACTATCATCGTCGTCGGGATTCCCTCGGCCAGGAGCTGCCTCGCGCTCAGGTGGCCCTGCAGTCTTGGGCGGGACTCCGTCACGAAGACCTCCACCTCCTTCCCCTGCCTGAAGGCCGTCTTTATCACAGAGAGGGCAGCCTGGCTGTTGCAGTGGGTGAGGATGACATCGCCGTCTTGGATCCTCTTCGCGCCTATCTCCCCAATCCTCGCCACGGCCTCCTCCGAGATCTTTATGAACTCTTTCGCCCTCTCGACGACCTTCGCCCGCAGACTCTCCAGACCCTCATCCGGCGTGAGCCCCCTCACGACGAACTGCACAGCGTTCGAGAGGGAGACCGCCGTCGGCCTAGTCGAGAGGAGGAGCCTTGAGGCCTCGGAGATCTCGCGCAGGAGGTCCCGGGGGGTCCTGGCCTTCGACGACTCGGCGACGATCATGAGGGCCCTGGCCGCCTCCCTAGCTATCCTGCCCGCCCCCCTCACCCTCATCGACTTTATGTCAGAGGCTATCCTCCGTACTTCCCTCATCATCAGACTACCTCTCGACTCCGGCGGTTATATCCCTCATCCTGCGAAGCAGCTCGTTTCTCAGGATCGAGAAGTCCGTCCTCCTTGTGGCGTCCTTTTCGGTCGAGATCCTCTCCTCGACTCTCCTCAGGAAATCCCTGAGCGAGACGCTTTCCTCGATGTCCCTCCGCACGCTCTCGAGGAACTCGGAGATGTAGACGATGCTGGGGATGACTGACTCGACGGCCTCCTCCGCTATCTTTCTCTCCTCATCCCTCACGGCCATCACGGCACAAACGGCCTCTCCCTGTAGGTCTCCATGACCAGCCAGGTTGAGATTCCCCTCACGGGCTCGGCTGACGAGAGGTTGTCCCTGATGAAGGCGTTCATGTCGTCCATGTTCTCGAACCTCGCCTTTATCAGGAGAGAGTTCTCGCCGGTCACCCTGTGGATTTCCAGGACCTCGCTCCTCCTCTCCAGCTTCGAGACGAGCCTGTCTATGTCCGCCGGATTCACGTCGACCTTTATGAACGACAGGAGGCCCGCCCCGCACTTCTTCGGGTTTATAACGACCGAGTAGTGCTCGATCACCCCGATCTGCTGGAGCCTCCTCACGCGTCTCCTCGCCCCCGAGATGCTCAGCCCCGTCTCCCTGGCTATCTCCTTCAGGGTGAGCCTTGAGTCCCTCGCGAGCATCCTCAGGATCCTCAGATCGACGCTGTCCAGCACCCCGATCACCTGTGGGCGAAGACCGCGAGCGGCCTCGGGGAGAGTCTCTCAACCCTCACGAAGCCGAACCTCTCGAACTGGATCAACGACCCGGGCGTGACCGAGAGGACGGCCGGCTCGACGAGCCCGCTCAAGGTAGATCCGTCCGGCATCAGCACGTCCATCTCTGCCGCCCCTGCCGGCACCCAGTGGATCTTCGGGACGTCAGCAACCTCCATCCCGGCGAACTCCCCGATCAGCCCCGAGGTCTCCCTCCCGACCAGCCTGACGTTCATCAGATCCTTCAGCCTGAAGACCTCTCCCTCGCGGATTCCCGCAGCATCGCTCTCCTCTATGAAAAAAACGAGATGTTCGCCCTCCCTTCTCAGGGGAACTATCCTTTCCCCGGCCTCCTCCCTGCTGGGGTGTAGCCTCAGCCTGACCTCGGCCAGCGGCGGGGCGCCTCTCACGGTCAGCCTAACCGGCCTGCCGACGAAGAAGTACCTGTCGGCGATTGCGTCGACGAGCTTCCTGTTGGCCGCGCAGATTGTCTCCCAGCTCAGCTGGGAGTCGACGAGCGTGAGCCCGACATCCAGAATCACCCGCCTTATCGCCTCCGGGAGGAAGCCCCTCCTCCTCAGGGCCGCAAGCGTCGCCAGCCTGACATCGTCGTACCCGGAGATCGCGCCCTCTCTGACCGCCCTGACTATCTGCGTCTTGCTCAGCATGACGCCCGGCATGTTCAGCCTCCCGTACTGAACGGCGACGGGATAACTCCAGCCGAGGTGCTCGTAGAGCGTCCTCTGGCACTGCTCGTTCACCTCGTGCTCCTTCCCGCGGAAGATGTGGGTGATGCCCATCTCGTGGTCGTCGATTGCGGCCGCGAAGTTGTAGAGGGGCCAGACCCTCCACCTCCCGCCTGCTCTGGGATGGGGGGTTTCGACCACCCTGCATGCCGGCCAGTCCCTCACGGCCGGGTTGGGGTGCCCGAGATCCGTCTTTATCCTGAGGACGGCTTCCCCCTCTTCGAGATCCCCGGCGATCATTCTCTCCCACATCCGGAGGTTCTCGTCCGGCCCACGCGCCCTGCACGGGCATGGTCTCCCCTCCTCCCTCAGCCTCTTGAAGTCCTCGGGCCTGCACGCGCAAACGTAGGCCCTTCCCTCGGCGATGAGCCTCTCCGCGTACTCGTAGTAAATCGGGAGCCTCTCCGACTGCACGTGCTCCTCGTCCCAGGTCAGCCCGAGCCACCTCAGGTCTCTCTTTATGAAGTCATACATCTCGAGCTGGACCTTCTCCGGGTTTGTGTCCTCGAACCTGAGAATGAACCTCCCGCCGTACCTCCTCGCGTACTCGTGGCTGAGGATGGCCGCCCTGGCGTTTCCGAGGTGGAGGGGCCCGTTCGGGTTTGGGGCGAACCTCGTCACGACATAGCCCCGCCTCGCCCCGGGCAGATCCGGCAGCCCCTGCCTCCTCTCCTCGCCCCTTTCCTCGGGAAGCCCGACTTCGACCAGTCTCCTCTCCCTCTCCTCCGCCGTCATCGAGTTGACCTCGGCCACGACCTCCTTGACCGCCTCCAGAACCTCCCTTGCCCTAGACCTCAGGGAGGGGTGCTCGGCCAGGATCCTCTTCATGACCGCCAAGGCGTCCGCGCTTCCGTGCTCGCGGGCGTTGACGAGGGCCCACCTGAGAATTTCCTCCCTCAGATTCTCCATCAACACCATATGGAAGGTGGACCGGGGCAAAAAGACCTTTCCGGTCGGGACGCGCCTGTGCCCGGCCGCTGCACCAGCGTCAGAACGAGCGGACCACAACAAAGTCGGCCAGGTCCAGCAGGATCTCCTTCGCCTCGCTCTCCCCGACGGCCGACAGCTCCGCCTTCGCCTCCTCGACCATCCTCCGGGCGAGGTTCAGCGAGTAGTCGATCGCCCCGCACTCCTGCAGCATTCCCACAATCTTCCTCAGCCTGCTCTCAGATATCCTCCCCCTCCCCAGGGCACCCTCCAGCAGCTTTCTTTCCGCGGGCGGAAGCCTCCTCAGCGCGTAGATGATGGGCAGGGTTCGCTTCCCCTCCCTTATGTCGCTCCCGATTGGTTTCCCGAACTTTGACTCCTCGCCGGTTATCCCAAGGATGTCGTCCCTTATCTGGAAGGCTATGCCAATCTTTCTGCCGAAGGCCGAGAGGGCCCCTATCTCCCGCTCGCTTCCTCCGCCTATTATCGCGCCTATCCTCATCGAGGCGTCGAGGAGGGCTCCGGTCTTCCCGGAAACCATCTCCAGATACTCCGACTCGGAGACGGTCCCCCGCTGGGCCATCTGGATGTCCATCGCCTGTCCCCTGCATATCTCGAAGCTGGCGAGGCTGATCGATCGGAAGATTTCCACGGTCTTCTCGGCCGGCAGCCCGAGCCTCCTCACGTTCTCCGCGAGGGCCTCAAAGACTTTGGCGAAGAGGGCATCGCCCGCGATTATCGCCATCGGAACACCCCAGAGGACGTGAACCGTCCTCACGCCCCTCCTGAGCTCGTCCCGGTCCATGACGTCGTCGTGGATGAGGGTGAAGGTGTGGAGGATCTCGACCGCGGCCGCCGCCTCGAGGGCATCCTCGGGCCTCCCTCCGACAGCCTCGCACGAGAGGAGAACGAGGCACGGGCGGAGCCTTTTCCCGCCGGCCGAGAAGAGGTGCCTCATCGACTTCCCCAGCGGCTCCGGCTTGACGGACCTGGGGACCCATCTCCAGAGCTCCCTTTCGACGAGCCTCACCCTTCCGCCCAGCCTGCTCAAAACGTCCAACTAATCACCCAACCTCAACACCGCCCCGTTCCTCAGCAGGTGGAGGCTTTCCTGACCGTAGTCCATCTCTAGGGCTATCTCGGCAACCGCCCTGAGCTTCTCCGGCGTCCCGTGGCAGGGGACGATGTGCTGCGGTCTCACCCTCTCCAGAAACTCCCTCGTGTCCTCCCTCCTAGCATGGCCGGAGACATGCACGTCCCTGTGAATTCTCGCCCCGAGCGCCCTCAGCTTCGCTTCAAGCGTCTCCCTGTTTGCCCTGTTCACCGGGTTCGGGATGACGCTGGCCGAGAATATGACGTGGTCGCCCGGCTCAACCCTCGGCGGGAGCCTCCCGTCGGCTATCCTCGTCAGGACGGAGGTCGGCTCCCCCTGGTGGCCCGTGCACATGACCACATAGTCCCTCCTCGAGAGCTCGATCTCCCTCAGCTCGCTCCTCACGGTGTTCGGCCTCCTGTAGACCGCGAGCTCGGGCGGGAAGCTGGCCAGACCCAGCTCCGTCGCGATCGAGCAGTAGCTGTGGAGGGATCTTCCGACCATGACCGGCTGTCTCCCGAGCTCCAGCGAGATCTCCGCTATCGACATCAGCCTCTCGATGTGTGATGAAAACGTCGTCACATATATCAGGTTGCCTGAGTCGGCCACCTCCTCCATCACCTCCCTGAGCATCCTCCTGGCCTCCTCCTCCGATGGTGTCCTGCCCGGCTCATCCGCCCTGACGGAGCCCACCAGGGCCACGGACGTCCCGTCCTCCATCGCCCTCCTCATCCTCCCCAGCTCGGCCGCCCCGTCCTCCAGCTTGAAATCGCTGGCCACCAGAACCGACCCACCGTCGCCCCCTATCTTCAGGGCGGCGGTCTGCGGTATGCTGTGCCTGACGGGAATGAATTCGACCGTGAAACCGTCCACCCTCACCGTCGAGTCCTGCGGAACAGCCCTGAGCATCCTCTCCGCTGACCTGTGGACACCCTCCTCCTTCATCAGGTGCTTGACTATCTCGATCGTGTAGGGCGTGCCGAAGATCGGGACAGGATAGTTTGAGATCATCTTGGTTATGGCCCCCACGTGGTCGAGGTGACCGTGCGTGAGAAGGATGGCGGAGACCTTTCTCCCCCTCATGATCGAGTCATCCGGGATTGCATCCATCCTGACCAGCTCCTCCCTGCTCATCTCCGAGATCTCCGCGTCGTCGAGGGAGATGATGCTGTCGAGCCTTATGCCCATGTCAACCACCACGTACCTCCCGTTCATCCCGATTGCCGTCATGTTCCTGCCGACCTCGTTCATCCCGCCGACAGGAATTATCTCGATCACCTTTGTCCCCCCACCGCTATGCCCAGAGCCTCGAACCACTCCCTGGTCCTGCCGAAAACCAGCACCCTTGACCTCCTCAAATCCTCCAGCCTGCGCGTGCCCGTCAGAAACATCGCGATCCTGAGCTCCTCGATGAAGTTCCGGAGGTAATCCCTTACGGCCTTGCGTCCCCTCGTCGAAGCTCTGAGGAGAGGAAGTGCCAGGCCGACCATGTCTGCCCCCAGGGCGATGGCCTTGGCCGCATCCAGCCCAGATCTTATCCCGCCGCTGGCTATGACCGGAATCTTCACTCTGGCCCTGACATCGGCCGTGCAGACGGCTGTCGGTATCCCCCAGTCCCAGAAGGTAAGGCTCGCCACGCTCCTGCCCCTGAAGAACTCCACGGCCGCCCAAGATGTCCCGCCGGCCCCGCTCACGTCCACCGCCGACACGCCCGCCCGCTCCAGCTCCGCCGCAACCTCACCTATAATCCCCCCGCCCGTCTCCTTGACAATGACCGGGAAGTCGGCGCTCTTGCATAGGTCCGAGATCGCGGCAAGGCCGCCGGCGTAGATGGGCTCGCCCTCGGGCTGCAGGGCCTCCTGAAGGGTGTTCAGGTGGATCGAGATGGCGTCCGCGTCTATCATCTCCACGGCCCTCCTGGCCATCCCGGCTCCGCCCCTCTTCAGCTGGGGGAGCCCCAGGTTCGCGATGAGCAGGATGTCCGGGGCGACACGCCTGACGCTGTACGTCTTCAGCATCGACGGGTGCTCGAACGCCGCCCTCAGGCTCCCGACCGCGAAGGCCAGACCCATCTCCTGCGCGACCCCGGCCAGCATTATGTTCATCCTCGTGGAGGCCGGATGCCCGCCCGTCATCGGGAGAATCATCACGGGGGCCTTGAGCTCGAACCCTAGAAACCTCGTCGATGTGTCGACCTCCTCCAGGTCCAGCTCGGGCAGGGCGCGGTGGACCAGCTCCACGTCCTCGAACCCTGTCGTCTTCAGCATCCCCTCCACGTCCTCCCTCACGCATATCCGGAGGTGCTCGCCCTTTCTCGACTTCGTGCTCATCCCGAGCTCACCACCGTCCCTAGGTTGCTCTCCCCCCTTATTGCCCTTGCCAAGACACCCGGCCTAGTGGCGTTCACTATCTCCACGTGTATGCCCCTGCTGGCAGGATAAAAGAGCTCCCTGAGCTTCGCCGCCATCCCTCCCGTGACGTCCACCTCGGGACTGCTGAACCTCATCCTCTGGAGGTCGGCCGGGGTGACCCTTCCGAGAAGCTCGGCATCCCTGTTCCTCCTCGGGTCAGCCGTGAAGATCCCGTCCACGTCGACACCGACCACCACCCTCTTGGCACGCAGCCTTACGGCCAGAAAGGCCACTATCTGGTCTCCCGAGAGTATAGAGAAGCCCCTCCTCTCGTCGGGCACGACATCGCCGAAGAGGACCGGGACCAGCCCGAGCGAGAGCATCCGCCTGAGCGGGGACAGCTCGGCCCTCGCTATCCTCCCGTCCCTCGTCGTCATGCAGGCCGAGGGCTGGACGGAGACCGCCGGAATGCCGCTGGAGACCAGGGCCCTCACGACCTCCGAGTTCAGCCTCACCATCGCCATGTGGGTCTCGGCCAGGCCCCTCAGCTGCCTCCTGTCCCTGAACCCCTCGGCGAGCCCATACCTCTTGGCCACGGGATGGCCGAAAGACCCACCGCCGTGAACAACGACGAGCCCCTCCCCGAACCCGGACAGCTCCCTGGCTATCCTCGCCAAGGTCCCGCGACGCACGCTGAACGCCCTGGACTTTTCCGTTATCACGCTTCCCCCAAGCTTCACAACGACCGGGCGCACTTCGATCACCTCTCGATGACTATCGAGGCGTAGCCGACGACCTCCGCCATCAGCCCCGCCACGTCGCCGCTCGTCGCATACTTGAGGAGCTCAGCTCTCTTCGCGCCCATCCCGCCGCACGCCGTGAGCATGGCCGCAACGGGACCGCTCCCACACATGGTTATGTTCT
>CAZZKZ010000100.1:0-5022 GCA_964654915.1 Hadarchaeota archaeon (SeqCode) | reverse complement strand
CGCGGTAGGGTCACCAATGCGATAACCCCATCCCCCCCCTGCCTCCTCACCGTCTACCGGCCCGGCCCGGAGTTCGAACAGGACGGGCTCGGGCGGATAGAGGAGGAAATGAAGAGGGCGACGGCCGTGGTCGTCGGTCCGGGCCTGGGCCTGAGCGAGCGAACCTCCGGCGCGGTGCTCGAGCTGGCCCGCATGGTCCGGAAGGCCAACCTGCCCGCGCTTTTCGACGCCGACGGGCTCAAAGCCCTGGCCCCGCGGCTTGGCGAGCTGGACTCCGGGAAGTGGGTTCTCACGCCGCACGCCGGCGAGTTTCAAACCATCGCCGGAAAATCCCTGCCCCGGGCACCCCACGAGAGGATTCCAATCGTCTCGGATTTTTCCAGGAGATACGGGTGTGTCATACTCCTCAAAGCTCAGACGGACATCATCGCCTCCCCCGATGGCAGGGTGAAGCTGAACACGACGGGCAACCCGGGGATGACTGTCGGTGGCACGGGCGATGTCCTCGCCGGAATCGTCGGGACACTTCTCTCCCAGGGCGTGCCGGCCTTCGAGGCGGCCTTCGCCGGCGCATGGATATCCGGGAGGGCGGGTGACCTGTGCATGAAGGAAAGGGGATATGAATTTTTAGCCTCCGATGTGGTAAATAAAATACCAGAGGTGTTCAGGGAGCTGAGGAGGTGCAGGTAGATGGCCAGGTTTGAGGTCGCGGAGCGCAGACTCTTCCAAGTAAAGATTTGCATGAAGTGCAACGCGCACAACCCCTGGAGGGCAGAGAGGTGCCGCAAGTGCGGTTACAGCGGGCTCCGCCCGAAGTCGAGGGAGTCCAAAGCATGAGGGTGGAGAGGTACCTCCGCCGCGTGATAGAGAGGGAGGGGGCGGCCCACCTCACGCTGGTCGATCCCGCCAAGCAGAGCCCCTCCGAGGTTCCGGCGATGATCTCGGACGCGCAGGCCGCCGGGACCGACGGGATAATGGTCGGCGGATCGACCGAATCCTTCGGCCGCATCCTAGACGAGACGGTTCTCGCCATAAAATCGACGACAGACCTTCCGGTCATCCTCTTTCCCGCAAGCGAGCGTGGGATAAGCAGGCACGCGGACGCGATTTTCTTCATGAGCATGCTGAACTCCCGGGACCCCTACTTCATCACAGGCGCCCAGGCGGCCGGCGCACCGATCGTCCGCAGGTACGGCCTCGAGGCGATTCCGATGGGCTATCTGGTGGTGGAGCCCGGCGGAACGGTCGGAAAGGTCGGGAGGGCCAGGCTGGTCCGGAGGAGCGACTCTAGGCTGGCGGTCGGCTACGCGCTCGCCGCCCAGTACCTCGGGATGAGATTCTTTTACTTGGAGGCCGGGTCGGGAGCCGACAGGCCTGTCCCAGCGAGGATGGTCTCCGCCGTGAGGAAGGAAACCGGCATGGTTCTCATCGTCGGTGGCGGGATAAGGACCCCCGACGCCGCCGCCGAGAGGGTAAAGGCCGGCGCAGACATAATAGTCACGGGAACCCTCGCGGAGGATCCGTCCGGCAGACTTGAAAAGCTCACCAAGCTCGTGAAGGCTGTGAAGTCGGCTAGATGAGCCCCCTGTGCTTCGCACAGGATATGCAGGCGTAGCCCTTCTCAACCGGCAGATAGACCATTCGCCTGTCGACCCCGGGTATGCTCTTCAGGTCTATCCCGGGCCTTCTCTTCACCGGGATGGCCTTTATTCTGGGAACCAGCCTTCCGCAGTACATGCACGTTACCGGCTGGCTTCTCCCCACGGCCTTGTAGAGACCCCACTTCTTTCCCATAACGGTACCTCTGAAGAGAGGTTATGCCTAACATCCCTATATATACATGGGGCGCCTGACCCGCACCGGCGTCCGGCTCTAGTACTGCTCGCACTTGACCTGATAGAAGCTCCTCGGGTGCCCGCAGGACGGGCAGACCTCCGGAGGCTCCGTCCCATAGTGAACGTACCCGCACTCCCTGCAGACCCACCAGACCGGCTGCGGTTTCCTGAAGACGGTTCCGTCCTGAACCTCCTTCAGGAGCTTTGCGAATCTCTCCTCGTGGTGCTTCTCCGCCACCGCTATTGCCCTAAGCCTTTTCGCGATCTCCGGCAGCCCATCCTCCTCGGCCACCCTCGCGAATTCAGGATACATTTTCGTGTGCTCGTAGTTCTCCCCGGCTATCGCCGCCCGCAGGTTCTCCTCCGTGCTGCCCAGCACGACGGGGACGGACGCGTCCACCGTTACCTCCTTCAGCTCCCCCTTCAGCTCGTTCAGGAGGCGGAAGAGCCAGCTCGCGTGCTCCCGCTCGTTGTCGGCCGTCATCAGAAATATCTCCGCAATCTGCTCGTAGCCCTCCTTCTTCGCCACCTTTGCATAGAACGTGTACCTGTTTCTCGCCTGAGATTCCCCCACAAACGCTTTGGCCAGGTTTTCAACGGTTCTCCTCATACCATTCCTCCAAACGTGTTTCGGGAGATTATTTAAGCCTTGCCGGCGTGCTGGCTGTAACCCGCCTTCTGTTTTCAGGCGACATTCAGCTGAGCGGACCACCACCCGTCTCGGGTGGGTGCTCATCGACGGAAACTTGTCCTTGCCCCCCGCGGGGCCGGCCGTTTCATCCCCCCGAACCCGACCTCAGCGTTTCCGCATCCTCGCGTTGGGGCCCGGAGGGTGTCGTTTCTGTGCCGGCTTCCGCGACCTCTCGGCCGCTCCCTTTCGGGCCGCGGTCCCACCTGGTGGGCGGTGTTTCCTCAGGCTTTCGCCCGGCAGTCGCCCGCCAGCTCGCCGGCGATAATAAATGCGCGAAGAGCCCTTAATAGAACTTGCGCATTGAGCATTGCTCGCGGGACATTCACAGGGGGCCTCGGTAGTACTTAGTTGCTGGGCATGCCAAACATCTGCCCTCCGTGTATCTCGAACATTTTCTGCAGTTTATGCCGCATGGTGCCGTGCTCGCATTTTTCTCCGCAACAATTCTGATCGGCAGGTGCTCCATATATCTGGGTGCCTCGGCTACCGTCACCTCAGAGCGCCTTACCCCCTTCCAGGCCCTGACGCAGCACGCCTCCAGAATTGCCCTGAGCGTCTCCGTGTCCTCCGCAATCATGATCGTCATGAGATTGTAGGCGCCAGTTGTCCGGGTCACAAATATGCTCCTCGGGCACATGGAGAATACGCGTATGAACTCTGCCAGCCGCTCTGGAGTCTCCACCTCAGCGTTCACTACTGCCAGCTGAAACCCTAGCTTCTCCGCACTGATACCTGCCGAGACTCTGACGTAGCCTTTTTCGCACAGGCTTGCAAGTCTTTTTCTAACAGCCACATGTGAAAGCCCGAGCTTCCGCCCGATTTCGGTCAGCGATTTACGGCCATCCTCCTGCAGCATAGACACTATTTTCCTGTCAATTTCGTCCATCCCCCATCAGTTACAAAATGTAACGAAATGAATATATATTCTTTCGTTATGTAACTAAAATATATGCAAAGTGGGGAATTGTAAACCACGGAGGTCTGAGAGTTGATGTCACGAAAAACGGTAATCCTTGCAGCGATTGCATGGATACTGCTCGCATTCGGCATTTTCACCGTAGTCTACCCAAGAGTAACTGGAAGTCCCCTGCTCCCTGTGTATGACTACGGGACCCTGAGCTCATACAACCCATTACTTATCCCTCTTGTGTATGTTTCCAGTTACCTCACCCGGGCGTGGGGGGCGTTTATCTTCGCCTTCATGCTCGGCGGTTTTATAGAGGCCTTCGTTCCCAGAGAAAAAATGAAGAGCTATCTGTCGAGCAGGAGCGCGAAATCATACGTTCTGGCCGCCCTCTTTGCCCCTGTGCTGACCATCTGCTCCTGCAGCATGATCCCGATATTCGGAGGCATCATGATGGCGGGGGCCGGGCTCGGGCCTGCGCTGACGTTCCTGCTGATGGCCCCGGCTGCAAATTTCCTCGCGATTCTATTCACCTCAGAACTTATCTCGCCCGCAATGGCCGGCGCAAGATTAGCCTTCGCTTTCATGGGAGCGATCGTGATAGGATTCCTAGCTGCGAGGACCAGATGGGGAAGGGCTGTGGAGGAAAAATTTGCTGGACTCGCCGCGGCAAAGGCTGAGGAAATCGTGGGGAGGGGGTTCCAGGAAAAATCCGTGGATGCCATCAAAGAAGCGTATGCACTGGTCAGGATGGTGCTTCCCTACCTGCTCATAGGAGTTGCTGTTGTGAGCTTCATCGACGCTTACCTCCCCAGAGACCTTGTTGGAACCTATCTGACCGGACCGCTCGGCATTTTTCTGGGAGCCGCCATCGGGGTCCCCCTTTACACCCCAACCCTAGTCGAGGTCTTCTTCGTCAAAGCCCTCCTAGGCGCAGGCATGTCGGCCAGCGCTGCCCTCGCCTTCCTGCTTGGCGCTCCGATGGCATCCGTGCCATCGATGATGGGGGTCTCGAGAATAATCGGATGGAAGACCGTCGTCACATACGCACTGTTGGCGATCATGTGGTCGATGGTTGCCGGCTTTGCGTACATGCTCCTCACGGGAGGTTCATAAAAAAGAAAGGAGGTGGGAAAATGGTGAAGGTGGAGATTTTCGGGATGGGATGCCCAAAGTGCATAAAAACAGAGGAGAACTGCAAAAAGGCTGCAAGGGAAATCGGCGGTGATATACAGGTTGTCCACATATACGACCCGGCGGAGATGCTGAAGAGGGGAATCACTGCGAGCCCCGCGGTTGCAATAGACGGTAAGTTGGTGATCGCCGGAAGGGTCCCAGAGGTGCAGGAGATAAAGAGCTTGCTGAGTGCGCACCGGAAATGAGATGTAAAACGGGGCGGTTGTCCCCAAGACAGTTGGCACCGAGGCATCCACAGCTATCTCATCCAGTTTTTCACCACTCTTCTCCTTCAGCTCATTGATTAGGGGTCTCGTTTCCGCGCCATTGCCCCAACCTCTCGGCGGGGCCCCCCCGGGCTCCCGGGCCCCCGCCACCGCGCGGGGCGCCGCACCGATCCGACTACCGGTCGGCCG
>CAZZKZ010000099.1:0-6592 GCA_964654915.1 Hadarchaeota archaeon (SeqCode) | reverse complement strand
CCCGGGGTGCCCGAACCCACCGCGCCAGAGATCAGGTTTATTGCTCCCCTCTCCATCTTTTTGACTGACGGGCCCAGCCTTTTTAACGTATCCCCCCGAACGCCGAAGGTCTCAAAAGGGTTTAAGATTGGGGAATATGCTTTTTGGAGAGGGGGAACCGGATGAAGATGAAAGCGAGGGCAGTAATTTTCGACACCGACGGGACGCTGGTCGACACGCTGCGGAGATTCTACGAGGTCTTCGCCGAGCTGCTCCACCGGTGCTGCGGAAAGATCATAGAGTGGGACGAGTTCCTGCGGGGGTATGTGGAGGACACGCTGGACGATGTGGTTGTGAAACTCACCCGGGCGGACGGGGTTGCCCTGCACAGTTTCTGGCTCGAGTTCCTCAGGATGTACAGGAACGGGAATGCCAAGAGCAGGCCGATAGCCGGGGCTCCGGAAACCATCAGAAGGCTGAAGGAGATGGGAGTTCCGGTGGCCGTGATCACGAGCTGCATCGTCCCGGCGGAGAAGCTGCGGGAGGAGCTTGAGTCGTTCGGTATCAGGGGTGCGGATGTCATAGTGACCGGTCTGGACCTCATCGATGAGCTGGAGGGAAAGCACCACTTCTCGAAGGAGGGGATATTCAGGCTTGCCGTTGAGAGGCTCGGGGTTGAGGCGGAAGACTGCGTGATCGTGGGCGACTACTGGAACGACATAACCGACGGGAAGAAGGTCGGGGCGAAGACCGTCGCCGTCCTGACCGGGCTGATGAGGCGGGAGCTCTTGGAGAGGTACGGGCCTGATGCGATCATCGGCAGCGTCGGCGAGATTTTCGAGATCGTCGACTTCCGGTGAGATTTTAAATCATCTTCCTGGCCGATAGCTCGGAGCGCCAGGCCTCGACCATCTCCCGGTTGATGTCGCACAGAACTATCCTGCGAACCCTCCTCAGGACGGGTGCGAGCTCGCCGATCGCCGAAATCATGGCCAAGGCGGCCTCCCCCGGGCTCAGCCCGCCGACGCCGGTCCCCATGCCCGGAATCGCCACGCTCTCGGCACCGAGGCTTTCCGCCCACTCGAGGGCCGCCCTCGTTGCCAGGTAGACCTTGCGGGCGGTCGTGGGCATCGCCGGGCGCTCCATGGTCGGGGCGTGGATGACCCATCTGGCCGGGAGCCTGCCGGCCGCCGTGGCGACCGCGCTTCCGACCGGGACTGGGGCCTTCGACCTCGCCTCCCTCTCTATCTCCTCGCCGCCCGCCCTCTTTATGGCCCCGGCGGCTCCTCCCCCCATCAGCATGAGGCTGTTGGCGGGGTTCACTATGGCGTCGACCCTCTGCTTGGTCAGGTCGCCGGTTGTGACCTCTATCTCAATTTCCATCCATTGAGGTTTCCGACACGTCGGATTTAAGCCGTGCGATTCTCTCCGACTACATTCTCAGAATTCTGCGGCAGGTGCGCGCCGTATCCAAGAGGAGGCACGCGCACCAGCAGACAAGCAGCGAAGCGGAGAACGCGAAAATCCCGAATTCCGCACCGCCGCCCTCACACGCCGCCCAGAAGCCGGCCACAAGGCTGAACACGAGCGACAGCAAGTACTTTGTCCTGCCCCTCATGAAAATGCTCATCAGATCGCATATGAAGCAGCCCATCCAGCAAACAAGGAGGAGTAGGAAGAACGCCAGAATGCCCGCCCCAAGGCTTGAGCTCTCCCGCGCCACCCAGTGCCCAAGAACCAGACTCACGAGAAGCGAGGCCCGGTACTTCATCCCATTGCATAGGTCTGGGAGACGCGTTAAATAGCCTAGCGGACGAAATAAGCTGGAGGTAAGGATGAGGATAACCTTCAGGTCCCCCTCCGGCAGGGCCTACCACCTCGAGACAGACCGGTTCAACCCAAACATTCTCACCGCCGGATCGCCCGGACGCATCAGGAAGGTAGCGAAACACCTCTCCGCCGCCGAAATAGTGGAGGGTGATAGGGGACTGACCGTCGTTCACGGGGAGTATGAGGGGATGCCGGTCTCCGCCTTCGCCACCGGCATGGGGCCGGCGAGCGCGTCGATCACCCTGCCGGAGGCGATAGAGCTCGCGGAGGGTCCCATGACGGTTCTCAGGCTCGGGACGGCCGGCTCCCTCCAGAGCTTCGTGAGGCCCGGGCACCTCGTTGTCAGCACGGGGTGTGTGAGGGATGAAAGGACGACGCAGGCCGTGGTCGGTCCCGAGTACCCGGCGATCGCGGACCCCGAGCTCGTCCCGGTCATCATCGCGGCGGCTGAAAGGCACGGCTACGGGCTGTGGAGAAACCTCTGGGCCGGGATAACCCACGTCAAGGACGACCTCTACTTCATCGAGACCCCGCACTTCTCCCCGCTCAGGGATATCCTGAAGCCCAAGCTGGACTCCTACAGGCGGATGGGCGTGCTCGCGAGCTCCATGGAGTTCTCCGTCTACTGCATCCTGAGGGACTTTTACCAGCGGGAAAGGTTGGGGAAGATATCGGTCGGTGAAATCCTCGCCGTGCTCTCCGCCCCCGGCGAGAGCGGTCCGGTTGAGATCGAGGTTGACAAGACCAAGCTCGAGGACGACATAATCAGGATAGGGCTGGATGCGCTTCTGGCCGTTCACAGGGTGAGGAGGGGGGAGGATCCCGGGCTCGAAATCAGGGGCGTCATCGAAAGGATGCTCAGGGCGCCGTCTCCCTCCGAGCTCAGAACCTCCTGAAGCAGGATATCAGCCTCTCGGCTTTTCTCTTCCTCAGCCTCTGGAGGATGAGCCCGCGCAGCTCCTTCAGGCCCTCCCCCGTCTTGGCGGAGACCGGCACGATGACGTCCGGCCACTGCCTCCAGGGGGGCACCATCGAGAGCTTCTCACATATCGCGTCCAGGAGAAAGTCCCTGTCCAGCCGGTGGATGATGTCTATCTTGTTGACGGCGACGATCGGATCGAGATGCAGCTCGCGGAGGAAGAAGAACATCTCGACATCGACGGGAATCTGGCCCCTCCCCTCCCACCGCTCGCAGACCTCGAGGAATGACCTCGCATCCAGCACCTCGATGGCGAAGAGGATCCTTCTCCTCCCCCTCTCGAGGTATCTCACTATCTGGGTCTTCACTCTCTCCTGGACGGACCTGCTGACCCCCGCCATGAATCCGAAGCCCGGCATGTCAACAATCACCAGGCCGTCCAGCGGGTATTTCCTTATCCTCCTGGTGAGGCCGGGCCTCCTCCCAGCCTGCACGGGAAGACCGGTCAGGGCCCTTATGAGGCTGGACTTCCCGACGTTCGACCTCCCGACGAAGACGATTTCCGGCTCCACATCCTATCAGTTCGCCTCTTACGTTAATATGTCGGGGGCTGCGGCGGGCGAGCAGATATAAGTGCGGCGCGAGAGATTTTCTATCGGGAGTTTATGCTGAGAGTGGAGAATTTAGTCGTAGAGGTAGCGGGAAGGAGGATTCTCAACGGTCTGAACCTCGAGATCCCGGCGGGAGAGGTCCACGTCATCTTCGGGCCGAACGGGTCTGGGAAGTCCTCGCTCATCATGGCCATCCTCGGCCACCCCGCCTACAGGGTGACGGGGGGACGCATTCTCTTTGACGGCCGCGACATAACGGGGATGCCGGCCGACACCAGGGTGAGGCTCGGGATAGGGGTTGCCCACCAGACGCCGCCCGCAATCAGGGGCGTGAAGCTGAAGAGCATTCTCCAGCGGCTGGCGGACGAGGAAAGCATCCTGGGGCTGGCCCGGAGCATGAATCTCCAGCACGAGCTGCTCGAGAGGGACATAAACGTCGGCTTCTCCGGCGGGGAGGTCAAGCGTTCGGAGATAATGCAGGTGATAGCGCAGAACCCGAAGTTTGCCATCTTCGATGAGCCCGATTCCGGCGTCGACATCGAGAACCTGCGGGTCATAGGTCGGCTGATAGGGGATTTCCTCAGGGGAAGGAGCGGGCTTCTGATCACGCACACGGGGCACATCCTCCAGCACGTCGATGTCCATGAGGCTCACGTCATAATAAACGGCACGATAGCCTGCTCGGGCGACCCGTGGAGGGTCTTCAACCAGATAACCAGGAACGGGTACAGGTGGTGCGAGAGGTGTCTGGAGAAGAGGTGCTGACCGGCGAGGGGATGAGATTCAGAAGGACCGCCAAGGCCTGGAAGCCCTGCCCGCTCTCGGAGCTTCCGGATGAAATTCTCTCCAGGGCCAGGGAGGTCGGGGTGAAGACCGACGGAACCGACAGGGCCGGCTCCTACTTCCAAATAGACCACTCCGTCATCCTGGCGGGAGTTCAGAAGGAGTTTGAGGGAAAGGTCGAGGTCATGAGCGTGAGGGAGGCCTCGGAGAGGTACAGATGGGTGAAGGACCTCATGTGGTCGATCTTGAGCAGGGACGCCGACGAGTACACGAGGCTGGCGGCGGAGAGGTTGGACAACGGCTACTTCTTCAGGGTCCTCGAGAACCAGAGGGTGACCATCCCCCTGCAGGCGTGCCTCTTCATCTCGACCGATGGGCTGAACCAGAACGTCCACAACATCGTCATCGCGGAGCCCGGGTCAGAGATCCAGATGATCACGGGGTGCACCGTTCACCCGAACGTTGGGCGTGGCCTGCACGTCGGAGTCTCGGAGTTTTTCGTGAGGAAAGACGCGAGACTAACCTTCACGATGATACACGGCTGGGGCGATGGACTGGTCGTGAGGCCAAGAAGCGCGGCACTGCTGGAGGACGGCGCAACCTTCGTCAGCAACTATGTCTCCCTGAGGCCCGTCGAGAGTCTGCAGATGTTCCCGGCGGCCTACTGCAGGGGGAGGGGGTCGAGGGCAGTTTTCAACTCGATCATCTACGGTCCGGGAGACTCGAAGATGGATGTCGGGTCGAGGATATTCCTCGAGGGCTCGGAAACCCGGGGGGAGATCGTCTCCAGGGTCATAGCGGCGGACAGTGCGGATATCACGGCCAGGGGACTTCTTGTTGGAAAAAGCAGGGAATGCAGGGGTCACCTGGAGTGCATGGGGCTCATGCTCTCGGAGAGGGGGAGGGTGAGGGCCCTGCCAGAGCTTCTGGCGGAGGCCGAGGGGGCCGAGCTCTCCCACGAGGCGGCGGTCGGAAAGATCGCGGAGGAGCACATCTTCTACCTGATGTCCCGCGGCTTCTCGGAGGATGAGGCCAGATCCCTCATCGTGAAGGGCTTCATGAGCCCGGAGATTCTTGGGCTGCCGGAGCCCCTGAAGGTCGAAATCGACAGGATGATAGAGCTAGCGATGAAGGGCAGGCTCTAAACCTGCTGAGAGGGTGAGACAGAGATCTCATCCTTGTGCTTCAGCTTGGTGTGGATGTCCCTTATCCTCCTGCCGTTCAGAAGTATCTCGTAGTCTGTTCTCAGGTCCCCCGTCGCCGGGTCGATTATTATCTCGACAAGCCTCGGGTGCCTGCGGCTTATCTTCATCACTAGCGTGTCCACGGTTTCGTACTCGGATATGGGAACCCTGAGCTCGCAAGTCCCGATCTCGGGCTTCAGACTTGGGTGAAGCCTTATCACGACCTCCATCCGATCTACCCGCTCAGGCCGGGCCCTTCGACCTGGTCCCGGCTGGTGGACCTGCAGCCATCGCCGGACAGACCCCGAAGCTCCTGCAGGGCATGGCGGCCGGGATGCCAGTCTGTCGGGCCCGTTCTGCAGAAACCGTCAGCCCACATAGGAGGGGTTCTCCTTGTCCTGAGGCTTTTGCTGCTGCGGGATCGACGGGAGGGGAACGGGTGGAGGGATGTTGAGCGACCTGGAGACTATTGTCGCCTCTATCAGGGAGGCGTTCGTTATCGCCTGCAGAATCTGCGGGGGCGGGGGGGACTTGTTCTTGTAGTCGCCCTCGATCTTCCTGAGCTCCTCATCCTCCCCGAGTATGACGGCCTGTCCCCTCATGCTTATCTGGGCAACCGAGGGTGAGTAGGTTATGCTCACGACGAACGGTATGACAAGGCTTTCCTTCTTGAACTCCAGCCCGATCACGTTCACATTCGTTGAGACGTGAACCTGAGCCGGTCCAACCTCGCTCGGGTCCATCAGCTTCTCGGCTGATATATATGTCAGGTTCACTCTTATCTGCATCCCGCACCACCTAAAAAACCTATGTCGAAAACCTACAATATAAACCCATCTCAGGAGGACTTTCCGCCGTTTCAGGGAGAAGCGAAAGCTAAAAAACTTCCGGGGGCAACTGGGGTGAGATGGCGAAGGCTCTGGATGTCCTCTGCCTAGGCGAGCTCTTGGTGGATCTCGTCTCCAAGGATGGAGGGAGGACCTTCACATGCTGTGCGGGAGGGGCCCCGGCCAACGTCGCCGTCGCCTGCTCGAGGCTCGGGCTCAGGACCTCCTTCATCGGGAAGGTCGGGAACGACCATTTCGGGAGGTTCCTCATAAGGGCGGTGGCCGATTCCGGCGTTGACACCGGCGGGATAAGGGTCGGCGAGACCGGCACGACCCTTGCGTTCGTCTACGTCGACGAGACCGGTGAGCGCAGGTTCGAGTTCAGGAGGGGGGCCGACGCCTGCTTGGAGCCCCGGGAGGTGGACAGAAGGAGGCTGACCGGCTGCAGGGTCTTCCACT